>NZ_JBQKEP010000003.1:0-280464 GCF_052121255.1 Faecalicoccus sp. LCP19S3_E2
AGAATATCAAAATATAAGGAATCACTTAAAAACAAAGCCCAATCAGCATAATACCAATTGGGCAAGAATTTTTACTTATTTAATGTGTCCACTTGACAGGGACCAGATCAAAAAAGCATGTCTTTTTTTTATTTTTAAATTCTACTAAATTTGCAATATCTATAATAACAATAGCAATTTAGCGGTATCAGAAACAGCTTATATTCTATATACTATCATTGAAGTAGGTATTATGAAGTAGCAGTTTTATTACTTATGAAGAAGGGAGACAAGGTAAAAACTACAGAATTCATAAATAGTAGATAGTTCTTATTTCACAATTGAAATTTTTTAAGGAGGCATGTATGATAAAAAAAACAATATCAGGTATTTTAACTGTGGCTGTGGCGGCATCGGTGACAGGAACGATCATTCCGTTTAATTTTGATACTGCAATGGCTTTAGAAGAGGACACATCACTCACGGAAGAAAGACCTGTCATTCTTCAAGACGGTGTGAATGATCAATGGACACAGGAAAATGTTGTAGAGGGAGATCGTGTGGAGGTTCAGGATGGATGGCTTCATATTCAACCGGCATCCGGAAGTCGAAATAATCCGGGAACCAATCCATCGATGACGGTAAATCCTTCCATTTTTGATTTTTCCAAAGATGGATATTTTGAATTTGCTCTTAAGTCAAACAATGCGAATACCGGTGTTAATGACAGTGATCGATTTGGTGTATATTTGGGCTATAATACGGATCGTAACGGAATGTATATCGGCTATGACAATGGTGGCTGGTTCTGGCAGAAATATCAAAATGGAAAAGGTGCCTACTATACAGGTCCACGTCAAGCCGCACCAAAAAATAATGAAGAAAATAAAATACGTATTGATTGGACAGCCGATCATAAAGTTACATTCACACTCAATGGTAAAGTTGTTTTTAATCAGGAAGATTTTTCCGGTATTTTTGATACGATGGGAAATAAAATTGCGCTGAAGGCTGGCTCCTGGGGAGAAACAGTGACAAATGTTTTGTTAAAAGAAATTCATTACACAGGGCAACCGGAAATTGAAACGTACCAAATTTCCGGAAAAGTCGTTGATCCTCATTCGAATCCTATTGCCGGCGCAACGATTCGCTATAACGGGAAAACACTGACGACAAATAAAGACGGTGTTTATAATGATTATGTGGCATCAGGCTCTTATACGTTACAAGTTTCAAAACCGGGATATAAGGATCTGGAAACATCCATTATAGTTGAAACATCGGATTTGGCTGTGGATACCATACAATTAGAGCCGGAAGAAAGTGTTGAAACAGAAAAAATAAGCTCTGCAAGCATGGATGTTTATGTAGCTCAATAGTTTCCAAGTGTTGTGCGCTATGAAATGAAAACACAGGATTTGGAAGGAAAAACATTCTATGGACAGACCCAAAAAATCGATACGATCCGCATCAATGGTCAAGATATAAAGGTTTCCAAAGAAGATATTCAGACTTCCTTTGAGCAAGATAAAGCCACTTATACAATGGATGTGTACGGAGATCATATTGATGCAACCTTAACCATGGAATTGAAGGTTGTAGAGAATACATTGAGCTTTGAGATCACCAATGTAGAAAATCATCTTGATGAAAAAGAACAAGAAGATGGTGTATATATAAATGCAATCCAAAGCATCGAAATCCCTAATCACAGTTTACTTTCTGTCAATACAAGCCAGGAGAATCCAAATTTAAAAGGGGCTTTGATGTCTTCCAACACGACGATCAGCGGTGATGAATATTATGATATCAATGAGCAGACATCACTGAATAAAGATTACATGTACGCCTTTGTTTCAAACAGCGAGATGAGTGCCGGATTATGGAGCAATGCCGAGAATGAAGGAAGTGCTAAAGCCGTAGGAGTTGCCGGAGGTAGCCATAATACACGTGTTATGGTCAATTCGCAGCAGACAATTAACGGATTATCCGTGGGATTATCCAGTACCCAATGGTATTGGCATAGAGCACAGCAGGATTCAAAAGGTGTATGGCATTTAGTGGAAGAAACGGCTAATCCACAGGCAAAAGTGGCCATTGCAGGTGATAAAAACGAAGATGATGCCATCGATTGGCAGGATGGTGCGTTGCCTTTAGAGATATCATGCACAATCCTTATAAAGGTGAAGAAGTACCTGATCTTGTTGCGTATCGTATTGCGATGAATTTTGGAGGACAGGCACAAAATCCATTTTTAACAACATTGGATAATGTAAAACGAGTGGCCTTACATACAGATGGATTAGGGCAGTCGGTTTTACTTAAGGGATACGGAAACGAGGGACACGATTCCGGACATCCAGATTATGCCGATATTGGAAAACGTATTGGCGGGGTCGAAGATATGAATACACTAATGACCAAAGGTGCTGAATATGGTGCAAAATTTGGTATTCATGTCAATGCCGGAGAAATGTATCCGGAAGCCAAAGCTTTCAATGATGATCTGGTTCGAAGAGACAGCGCCGGAAACTTACGGTACGGTTGGAACTGGATCGATCAGGGAATCGGAATTGACAGTGTATATGATTTGGGAACCGGTTCAAGAAAAGAACGATTTAATGCCTTGGAAGACGAGTTTGCTCCAATTTGGATTTTGTCTATGTCGATGTCTGGGGAAACAAGACCGGTGGAAGCGATGATTCCTGGCAAACACGAAAATTATCAAAAGAAATCAATGATAACGGATGGCGTATGGCAACCGAGTGGGGTTCTGCCAATGAATATGATTCAACATTCCAACATTGGGCTACCGATTTGACCTATGGCGGCTATACTTTAAAAGGTGAAAACAGTGAAGTCATGCGATTCTTGCGTAATCATCAAAAAGATTCATGGGTCGGTGATTATCCAACGTATGGCGGTGCTGCAATGGCCCCTTTGTTGGGTGGCTATAACATGAAAGACTTTGAAGGATGGCAGGGCCGCAATGATTATGATACGTATATTACTAATTTATATACCCATGATCTTACAACAAAATTTATTCAACATTACAAGATCATGAGCTGGAAAGATGCGGATAATAGCTTTACGGCCCAGAATCCGAATGGAGGCTCTTATACATGGCGCCCGGAAATGAAGATCACGTTACGGGATGACCAGTCTGAACTTGTATTGGAAAGAAAATCCGATGATCCGCAAAGTCCGGATTATCGATATCGAACTATGACTTTGAATGGAAAGGTCGTTGCCTATGGAGCACCTTCACCGGGAAATCGTACCAATGAGGATATTCAGAACAAAAGAAATTTAGGAACCGAAACCTACTTGCTTCCATGGATCTGGGATGCCAGAACAGGAGAAAAAGTATCACCGGAGGACGAAAAGTTATATCACTGGAATACGCAGGGCGGAACAACTGAGTGGGAAATGCCGGATGGATGGTCTTCTTTGGCCAATGTAAAATTATATAAATTGACAGATTTGGGAAAAACGGATGAGCAGACCATCCCTGTGCAAAACGGTAAGATCACTTTAACGGCAGAATCAGAAGTTCCATATGTCGTTTGCAAGGGTGAAAGACAAAATATGGATGTAAAATGGAGTGAAGGCATGCATATTGTGGATGCCGGCTTCAACAGTGGAATTTTTGATGCCTGGGATAAAACTGGTAATGGAACTGCTGAAATTGCTAAATCGCAGTTTAGTAATCCTATGATGAAACTGACTGATGATGTATCTATGACACAAAAACTGACCGATCTGAAACAGGGAAAACAATATGCGGTTTTAGTTGGTGTAGATAATCGAAGCGATGCGAAAGCGACTTTAGCCATACTTTCAAACGATAAAGTCTTAGCTTCTAATTATACGACACGCTCTATTGCCAAAAATTATGTGCAGGCTTACACCCACAGCAATAAAAGTGCAACCGTAGATGGAACGAGTTATTTCCAAAATATGTATGTCTTCTTTACCGCACCGGATGATGGAGAAGTGACTTTGAAATTGGAAAGAGCAAAAGGGGAAGGATCTACTTATTTTGATGATATCCGTATCGTGGAAAATGAGTCTAAAAATATTACAACCAACGATAAAGGAGAAATGATTCGCTTTGAACAAAATTTTGAAAACAATGTGCAAGGATTGTATCCGTTTGTCATTGGTGGAATTGAAGGCGTTTCGGATAACCGAATTCATCTGTCTGAGCTTCACGAGCCTTATACGCAGGCAGGTTGGGATGTCAAAAAAATGGATGATGTCTTAGATGGAAACTGGTCGGTCAAGATCAATGGATTAACACAGAAAGCCAAGCTGGCCTATCAGACGATTCCGCAAAATGTTCGCTTTGAACCCGGCGTTACCTATCGGGTAAGCTTTGACTATCAAGCCGGCAGCGACGTTATTTATGCAGCCGCTGTAGGTGTCGGAGAATTTAACGGAAATGTTAATTTAGAAGAATTACCGAAAGCCATGGGCAAGGATGCTGATGGACACTATACTTGCGAAATTACCGGTGATTCCAGTGGTCAAACATGGTTTGGTATTTATTCCACATCGAAAGCACCGGATTTGCAGGGAACAAGAGGAGCCGCATCCAACTTTGGTGGCTATAAAGAACTGGTATTAGATAATCTGGTTATTGAAAGAGTAGAAGAAGATATTACCAAGGATGCTTTGAAACAACTGATCGAGCAGGCAAAAGAAGGCTATAAAAAATCGGATTATGAATCGGAAATATGGAATTCGTTCCAGGATGTACTCGACAAAGCACAGGTGGCAATCTCCAAAGACAAAGAAGATGCTCAAGATATTGAAAATGCATACCATTTTTTAAAAGAAATGATGATTACATTAGATCGTTCGCAGGGCATGGATGCGACGGATGATTCCCGAGATATACCGACAGAAAATATGAGCGCAACCGCCAGCAGCCAGCAAAACGGCATTGCGGGAGAAGGATTGGCAGAATATGTATTAGATGGCAACGAAAATACAATTTGGCATACGCAATATTCGCCATCTGTTGACTCGTTTGATAAACAGTGGATCGAACTACAGTTAAATGAGCCAACTACGGTAGCCGGTGTGCGTTTGTTACAACGGCAGGGGCGAAATGGACTGTTTTATCACCGGGGAATTGATGAAAACGACAACGGGTGCGTTTGTTACAACGGCAGGGGCGAAATGGACTGATTAAAAACGCTGATATCTTAGTTAAAAAAGATGGAGAAGACGAATATACAAAAGTGAGCGAAGCTACTTTTGGCACAAGTGGATGGCAGGGCGTTTCCTTTGATCCGATGCAGAATGTTACCAATGTCAAAATTGTTCCTACAACGACATTAGGAGATTCACCGAATACATTCTCATCAGCGGCAGAGATTCGATTATTAAAGGAAAGAGAAGAACAGCCGATCACAGTGGATACTGAAAGCCTGGAAGAAGCAATCTCTTTGGCAGAATCCTTGAAGGAAGAAAACTATACACCGGATACATTTATTGCATTAAAAGAAAAGATTGCCGCCGCAAAAGAGGTACTGTCAAAACAAGACGCATCAAATTATGATGTATTATTGGCATCTGCCAACCTGATGGATGCAATCAAAGACTTAAAAGAAGCCGAAGCGCCACAGCCGGAACCAATAAACAAAGAAGAGCTGGAAGCACTTCTTGAGGAAGCCGCTCAAAAACAACAGGACAGCTATACGCCGGATAGCTGGAAGTTATTTGCCGATGCTTATGAAAATGCACAAGATATATTTAAAGATGAAAATGTGACACAAGCACAGGTGGATCAGGCGATTACATCCTTAAAGGCTGGATTGGCTTTGTTGAAAGAGAAGGAGCCGGAGCCGGTAGAAGTGGATAAAACGGAATTAAAAGAGGCCATAGACAAGGCAGCAAATTTGAATAAGGATGCTTATACAGAAGAATCATGGAAAGCACTGGATGAAGCTTTGCAAAATGCAAATCATGTATTAAATGATGCATCGCCATCGAATGAAGCAGTTGTCCAAGCAAAAGAAAAGGTATTGGCAGCCATAGAATCTTTGGTTCATTTAGAAAAACCAGTTGTTGATACGACTCGTCTTCAGGAAACTATAGAGCAGGTAAAACAATTACAGTCTTCACTCTATACAACAGAATCTTGGTCTGCTTTAGAGCAAAAGTTAGCTGTAGCGTACCAAGTTATGGAGGATCCTAATCGTACAGAAGAAAGTGTTTAAAATGCATTGGATGCTTTGATGCAGAGCATGACGGATCTAGTGCCGATTGAAGATGAAACATCGAATCCTGTTAATAAAGCTGAACTGCAGAAAGAATTGTTGGAAATTGCCCATTTGAAAGAACATAATTATACCAAAGAAAGCTGGAAACGTTTTGCCGATCTTGTTGAAGAGGCTAATAAAGTTTTAGAAAATCCAAATGCCAGCCAGGGACAGGTGGATCAAGTTGTTCAGGCATTAAAAGCAGCAGTATCAAATCTTGTGGAAAACGAAGAGCCGGAAGAAACAGTTGATATTTCTAAACTGGAAACTTTCTACAATGAATGCATCGCATACTATAAAGAAGAAAAATATTCCAAAGAGAATTGGAAACAGTATGAGCAAGCTTTGAAACAGGCCAAATCTGTTTTGGAAGATGCTTCTGCAACGCAAAAAGATGTTGATCAGGCTTTGAGTTCTTTGGTTCAGACAGCGGCAAGGCTAAATGAGGAAACGCATTCAGCTTCTACAGCGCCTAAAGATCCATCAACAGGACAAGAAAATACGATTCATACAAGCCTGGCTACATCACCAATCGTATGGATTACTTCATCCATTGCGACTTTAGCTGCTATTGCCGGTTTGATTCTGGTGAAAGTAAGAAGAAAAAAGAAATAATGTATGAGTAAATTTGATCCTATAGAGAGATAAAAGAGTATCACACTAGATGTTCATTGAGTTTTATACTGCATAGTCAGCAATCTAAAAAATGAATTTTATGTAAGATAATCTCTTTTACGATCAGTTTTCAATACAAGTTGATTTGTGACAGAAATAGAACAAAATGAATTTTTGTGGTTCTGTCACAAATTTTTTTGGTTATTTAAAATTTTATTGGAGTTTCGTATTGCAGTTTAAAATTCCCTCTTTCAAACTATAATACATCTTAAATACACAAACTAGGCTATGACAAAATAAATCTTTTTGTCATGAGTTGTAGAGGATACAGAATGCTACCATCCTTATCTTTAGTCTTTGCCGTTAGCGTATGACTGTGAAAGTAAAAAAAGTAATTTCCCATTTGTGAAGGCCACAGGATAAACAATTAGATAATCATCTTATATTGTGGAGGAATTATTCTTCAAAATACAAACTTACAACAAAAATAAAAAGTTCTTGCATTTCTGTTCGATATTTCATATAATATCTAAGCAGCTGGTTCCGTAGCCAAGCGGTAAGGCAATAGACTGCAACTCTGTGATCATCGGTTCAAATCCGATCGGAACCTCCAATATGGGGTCGTGGCGGAATAGGCAGACGCAACGGACTTAAAATCCGTTGGGAGAAATCCCGTGTGGGTTCAAGTCCCACCGTCCCCACCATCTGAATGAAAAGCTCGTCTAGAGCTTTTTTTATTTTTCATAGAAAGCGGCTTGAGCTGCTTTTTTTGTTTCTATAGATGCAATTCTGATAGTTGTAAAGATGTCAGTAAGATAAGGTGTGCTATAATTGTTTTATGTCTTATATTAATGTTTATATCGAACATAACTCTTTGGCATTGAATACAACATTTACTTATGCCTGTGATCAGAAAGTAGAAGTCGGATGTCGTGTGCGTGTTCCTTTTGGTGCACAGGATTTAATAGGCTTTGTGGAAAGTGTCGATGTCGTACCCAAAGTACAACATATAAAAGCTGTGTTGGAAGTTATTGATACCAAACCTTTATTGAATGATGAATTGATGAAGCTGGCACATACGATTTCTCAGAATTATGTATGTTCCGTAATTTCTGTTTTAAAGACGATGCTTCCACCGGCTTTACGCCCTTCCAGTACAGAACATAAGATCATATATGAAGATTGGGCCATATTAAAGGATGAAACGGTTTCTTTGACTCCAAAACAAAGGGAAGCATTTCTTTTGATTCGAGATCAGCTTCCCATGAAAGCAAGTCTTTTACGAAAAAAGATTTCCTTAGCTCGTCCTTTATTTGAAAAAGGGGCGCTTGCCTTAGAAAAACGTGTAAAGGAAAGCGTAGTCCCAATTGAAGAAATCGAGGATTCATCCTTTGTGTTGACGGATGAACAACAAGCTGCTATTGAGAAGATTGAAACAGGAAGTCATCAAGTGTATTTACTGCATGGTGTAACCGGCTCCGGTAAAACCGAAGTCTTTTTACAGTTAGCACAAAAAGTATTGTCAAAAGGTAAACAGGTTTTATTCCTTGTGCCGGAAATCGGATTAACACCGATGATGATTCAACGAGTAAAGGCGCGATTTCAAACAAAGATTGCCATTTATCATTCCTCTTTAAATGCACAGGAAAAATATGAGCAGTATCAGCTGGTTAAAGAAAATAAAGTTTCTATCGTTGTAGGAACAAGAAGCAGTGTCTTTATGCCTTTTTCAAATTTGGGCTTGATCTTGATGGATGAAGAACATGATTCATCGTATAAGCAGGATTCTATGCCACGCTATCATACAAGGGATGTCGTGATGGAGCGTGCTAAATTTCATCATTGTAAGGTGGTACTCTCCAGTGCTACACCGAGTCTGGATTCGTATGCTCGCGCTTATAAAGGGGTATATCAGCTTGTTTCTTTGACCAAACGAATCTCTTTACAGATGCCAAAGATTCATTTGGTGGATGTGAAAACGCAAACTGTGGAAAATGGATTATCGGCTTCTTTGATCACAGCCATCAAACAGGCTTTGTCTGATCATCAACAGGTGATTTTGTTGTTGAATCGAAGAGGATATCTTCCGGTTGTAAAATGTAGTCAATGCGAAGAAACTTTTACTTGCCCGGATTGTGGCATAGCCTTAACGTATCATAAAAAAGAAGATCTTTTGATGTGTCATTGTTGCGGCAGAGTCTTTCACTTTGATCATACTTGCCCAAAATGTCACTCACATTCGTTTTATCGACTAGGCATGGGTACGGAAAAGCTGGAAGAAAACTTACAGCTGATGTTTCCAAATGCGTATATCGTGCGCATGGATGCGGATAGTACGCGTAAAAAAAACGCACATGCCAAATTGTTGAAGGAATTTGAAGAAAAAGGTGATATTCTTGTGGGAACACAGATGGTTGCCAAAGGTCTGGATTATAAAAGAGTCAGTGTAGTTGGTATCTTACAGGCAGATGCCAGTCTGGCGCGTATTGATTATCAAAGTGCCGAGACAGCCTATTCCATGCTGGAACAAGCCAGTGGCCGCTGTGGAAGAGGTGAAATTGAAGGTAATGTTTATATTCAGACGTTTGAACCGGATCATTATGTGATGCAAAGTGTGATCCAACATGATTATTTTTCTTTCTTTTCCAAAGAGATGAAGTATCGTCATTTAGGAATGTATCCACCGTATGTTTATCTTTGTACGGTGATCTATCAGGATAAAAAAGAGGAAAAGGCCATGCAGGTGGCACAGGATGCCAAAGCTTATTTAAGTGATTTAAAAGTATTAGGGCCTATTTCCATATCAATGCGCCAACAAAAGGCCAGAGTTCGTATAGTGATCAAAGCTAAGGATAAAGCCCTTTTGACACAACGCGTATGGCAGCTGGTGCATCATCATATGCGCTTAAAAACAACAGTCAAGCAGGATATCAACATGTATCCATTTGGTTTGGAGGAGTAATATGCGATCATGGGTTTTAGATGCCTTGATGGAGGTCATCTGTCAGGGGCAGTATTCGAATTTGTATTTAAAACATCATTTACAGGAATGTGCACCAAAGGATCGAGCTTTGGCAACGCATATTTTTTATGGAACTTTACAAAATTATGGGTATTTAAATTATTGTGTGAATCAATATGTTAAAAAGAAGCTTCCCAATCGTGTTCGTATTCTTTTGTTAATGAGTGTGTATCAGCTCTTTTTTCTGGATAAAGTTCCGGCATATGCGGTTGTCAATGAAGCTGTTGAACTGACAAAAATCAAAAATCCATCGTTTAGCGGCCTGGTCAATGCCTTTTTACATCGTGTGAAACAAAAGGATATTGTCTTGCCGGAAAAGGAAGAAGAAGCACTTTCGATCCTGCACTCTTTACCAGACTGGCTTGTCTATATGTGGAAGGCGCAGTATGGAATCAAACAGACAAGGGAAATGCTATTGTGGACAAATCAGACCTTGCCAATCTATGTGCGAAGAAATGCGTTATACAGTACGATTGAAGATTTTGAAAAGTCGGAGTTTACAGCGGTACATAATGACTTGTACATCTATCATGGAAACGATGTCGCTGCCCATCCTTATTATCAACAGGGAAAGATGAGCATACAAGATATCGGAAGCTATGAAATTGCCTGTTTTGTTGATGCCAAACCGAATATGGATGTCTTAGATACATGTGCGGCACCGGGCACAAAAACCATGGCTATGGCAGAACGGATGAAAGATACAGGACACATTATAACGGTGGATCTGCATGCACATCGTGTAAAATTGATTGAAAACGATGCTAAGCGATTGCATCTGCATCGCGTAAAGGCAATCTGTAAGGATGCGCGTGATTTAGAGGATCTAGGTCTTTTTGATCGTGTCTTATGTGATGTTCCGTGCAGCGGTTATGGCATATTGGCACGAAAACCGGACATTCGCCTGCGAATGAAGTCAGAAGACATGGATGCTTTGATTCCTTTACAGCAGGAAATATTGGAAAGTGGTAGTCATTATGTCAAAGAAAACGGCATTTTGGTCTATTCGACATGTACGATCAATAAAAAAGAAAACGAGAAGCAGATTCAGTCTTTTTTAAAACGACATACGGACTTTATTTTGTTGGAAGAAAAGACGATATTTCCGAGCCGTGGACAAGATGGATTCTATATGGCAAAGCTTGAGAAACAATAAGATTCTCTGTTATAATTTTTAGATGAATTGAGGTGGATTATGCAAAGCCTTTATGACTTTAATTATGAACAAATACAAGAATTGGCGAAAAGCTATGGATGGAAAGGATTTCGAGGCCATCAGATCTTTCAGTGGCTGTATCGAAACCGTGTTGACAGCATTGATGAAATGAGCAATCTCAGTAAAGAAACCAGAGAAATCTTGAAACGAGATTTTATCGTGAGTCCGTTGCATCTGGTGCGTAAACAAGTTTCTCATGATGGTACGACAAAGTTTCTTTTTGCCCTGGAAGATGGGGCGCTGGTGGAAAGTGTCATGATGCTTTTTGACTATGGAAAAAGTATCTGTGTAACCACGCAGGTAGGGTGCAATATGGGATGTGCCTTTTGTGCCAGCGGTTTAACCAAAAAGAAACGAAATCTGACAAGCGGAGAAATGGTGGCGCAGTTTCTTTATGTGCAAAAAGAATTAGATCAGACGCAGGATCGTTTAAGCCATATCGTTGTCATGGGAACCGGAGAGCCCTTTGATAACTATGAAAATGTTATGAATTTTCTTTCTACGGTCAATCACGATCGTGGCTTAGGTATCGGATCACGTCACATTACCATTTCTACCTGTGGTATAGTTCCCAGAATCTATGATTTTGCCAATGAGCATACGCAATACAATTTGGCCATCAGTCTTCATGCACCAAACAATGCGTTGCGTGATCAGTTGATGCCGGTCAATCATGCGTATCCACTGGAAGAGCTAATGAAGGCTCTGGATTATTATTGTCAGGAAAATAATCGTCGTTTAACATTTGAGTATATTTTATTAAAAGGGGTCAATGATTCCAAAAGTCAGGCGCATCAGCTGGCAAAGCTTTTAAGAGGATATAATGCCTATGTTAATTTGATTCCATATAATGCGGTCGATGAAAAAGGCTTTCAAGGCGTTACCCATCAGGAAGCCATGGTATTCTATGATACCTTGATGAAAGATGGCATACGCTGTACGATTCGCAAGGAGCATGGCAATGATATTGATGCGGCCTGTGGACAGCTTCGTATCAAGGAATTGAAAAGAGGTCAAAACTAAATGAAAGTATATGCGAATACGGATGTAGGATGTACCAGACAATTAAATGAGGATGATTTTTGTGTTTTACAAAATCAAAAGGATGATCTGCTGGCCATCGTCTGTGACGGAATCGGTGGAGCGGCAGCCGGAGAAGTAGCAAGTGCTTTGGCCGTAGCTACATTCCGGGAGGAGTTTTTAAAGGTCGATTCTTTTTACTCGGATAGTGATGTGAATGCCTGGATCCAGAATACATTGGATCTTGCCAATGAACGGATCTATCAAAAAAGCATGTCGAACAAAAAAGAACGAGGCATGGGGACAACTTGTGTAGGTACGTTGATCACGCACGGAAAAACTTATATCTTCAATGTCGGGGATTCCCGTATCTATGCGTATTATGAGGATGGCTTGATTCAGATGAGTGAAGACCACAGCGTGATTGCTCAGTTAATGAAAGAAGGAAAGATCACCAGTGAAGAGGCAAAAACACATGCCCAGCGTAATACATTGACAAACGCATTAGGAGTCTGGCACGTGTTTCGTGTCGATACCAACAAGATCGAATCCAACTATAAATCGCTTTTGATCTGTAGTGATGGTCTGCATGGCTATGTTGAGCACGATAAGATCTTTTCAGTCATTCAAAATAAAAAGCTTTCCGTACCAAAGAAAGTAGATACATTGATTTCGATGGCAATCGATGCCGGCGGTTATGATAACTGTACGGTCATCGTGATCGAGAACGAGGAAAACTAATATGGCACAAACGATGATCCAACAGATTGCCAACCGGTATCAGATCTTATCATTGATCGGACAGGGTGGAATGGCTGATGTGTATCGGGCCAAAGACAAGATCTTAGATCGTATCGTTGCCATCAAAGTTTTACGCTCCAAGCTGAGTGAAGATCCTATGATTTTGGTTCGGTTTCAAAGAGAAGCCAGCGCAGCCTCCCGTCTTTCTCATCCCAATGTGGTCGATATTTATGATGTCGGAGAATTCGAGGGCCTGCATTATATCGTCATGGAGTATATTCGCGGACGAACGCTAAAACAGCTGATCCAGCAGCGTGGCGCCCTTCATTACAATGAAGCCATCGATATCATGAAGCAGTTGACCAGTGCTATTGTGGCAGCTCATCAAAATCACATCATCCATCGGGATATCAAACCACAGAATGTATTGATCAAAGACGATGGAACGGTCAAGATCACAGACTTTGGAATCGCGGTTGCCAGTGATTCGGTACAGCTGACGCTCAATAATGCGGTCATGGGATCGGCTCATTATCTGGCCCCGGAAACTGCACAGGGAAAAGAGCCATCGTATCAGGTGGATATTTATTCCCTGGGAATCGTATTTTATGAGCTGTTGACAGGAAGCGTTCCTTTTACCGGGCAGACACCTACGGAAATTGCGATTAAGCATTTGCGTGTCAAGATTCCTTACGTGCGTGATTTTAATCCGAGCATTCCTCAGTCGGTGGAAAATATCGTTTTAAAGGCAACAGCCAAAGATCCGCAACAACGTTATCAGTATGCCCAGGAGATGTTGTACGATCTGGAACATTGCCGAGATCTGGAATATCGCAATATGCAGCGTATCGATATCGATGATCGACCTGTCAGTCATGTGGAAGTTGACAAGGGGCGCGTCAAGGTTCAATATGATGAAAACAAGAAGGAGCCTAAAAAAAAGCAGCGAAACAAGACGATACCAATCGTTCTTGGTATTTGTCTGGTACTGCTTGTTGGGACTGTCGGTATTTTCACATTACAGGCGACCGGTGTGATTTCAATTGGCGCCATCTTTGGACAGGCAACGATGCCGGATGTTGTGAATATGAGTCAGGAAGATGCCATGCAGGCATTAGAAGAAGTCGGTATAGCCTCATCTCAGATACAAGTGGAAGAAGAAGCTAACGATGCGGTAGAAAAAGGACATGTCATCGCATCGGATATCAAAGCCGGAGAAAGCGTTAGTGAAAACGAAACCGTTACGCTGACCATCTGTAAAGGCCCGACATTTCTGGTACCGGATTATACCGGTCAATACATTTCAGATGTGGAAGAACAATTGAAAGAAGAAGGCTTAAATATTGAGATCGAGGTTGAAGAAAAGCCGATGGCAGATACCAATCCGGGTTATATCTTAGAACAAAAAGGATTGACTGTCGGTTCTCGTATCGATCCGGATGAAGAACAGACGATCACGTTTGTTGTCGCAGCCTATCCGCAGGTCACGATTTCCCAGGATTGGATCGGACAAAGCTATCAAAGTGTTTATCGGGAATTAAATGCGATGGGAATCGCGGTCGTACAAAGCGGCAGTGGTTCTACGATCGTCAATGTTTCACCGGCCGTAGGCAGTATCTATACACAGGAGGGATCAAACAGCTATATTACGCTGTACACAGAGTAAATGGAAAAGGGAAGAATTATAAAGATCATTTCAAATCAATATACGATTCAAATGGCGGATCGTATCATTGTCGCCAGTCCAAGAGGAAAGCTTCGCCTGGATAAAGCTCCGGTTGTCGGTGATTTTGTGCAGGTGGAAAATTTGGATGGCAGTTACCGCATTCACTCCATTGAACCAAGAAAAAATCGCTTGTTGCGACCGGCCATTGCCAATGTGGATCAGGCTTTGATCGTAACCAGTTTAAAAGATCCGGATTTTTCGGTCCATCTTTTAAATCGTTTGATTTTTCTGGTTTCTTTAGCGCATGTGGAACCAATCTTGATCATCACCAAGCAAGATTTGATCGAGGACATGGATATCTATACATCACAGTTTTCATGGTATCAAAAAGCCGGTTATACTCTTTTGATGACGTATCCGGGCAGTGATGATGAAGAATTAAAAAACATATTGAAGGATAAAGTCAGTGTTTTATGCGGGCAAAGCGGTGCCGGTAAAAGCTCTTTATTAAACCGATTGGAGCCAAGCTTTTCTTTACAGACGCAGGCAATATCTAAAGCTTTAGGAAGAGGAAAGCACACCACACGGTTTTGTGAGCTGCATAAAGTTGCACAGGGTCTGGTGGCAGATACACCCGGCTTTTCCAGTCTGGATTTTTCACGAATGGATCTTTCTTGCCTGGATGCGTGTATCAAAGATTTTAAACCGTATCTGCATCAATGTCGCTTTAATGACTGCCGACACATCCATGAACCGGATTGTGCTATCCAAAACGCAGTGCAGGAAAAACGAATCAATCCAACAATATATGAAGATTATGTACAAATCTTAAAGGAGGTCAATACGAAATGAATGAAAGAATCATAGCACCTTCTGTGTTATCTTTGGATTATTCCAAGATGACAGAACAAATTGCGATCCTGAATCAAAGTAAGGCAAAATGGCTGCATTTTGATGTCATGGATGGGCATTTTGTACCTAATATTACCTTTGGTCCGGATATTCTAAAAGGCTTTAAGAAAAGTGCAAGGCAGCTTTTAGATGTACATTTGATGGTGACGGATCCCGAAAAATATGCCCCTGTATTTATTGAAGCCGGTGCCGGCTGTGTAACTTTTCATACAGAAGCTTTAGATAATGATATCGATCGCATTTCCGCTTTATTAAAGAAAAATCACGAAATGGGTGTCTTGACCGGGATCGTTGTCAAACCTAATACTAAGATCGAGCCTTTTGAAGCTCTTTTAAATCAGGTCGATATCGTGTTGATCATGAGCGTAGAGCCTGGTTTTGGCGGCCAGTCTTTTATGGAAAGTACATTAAGCAAGGTAACCTGGTTAAAACAGAAGCGAGAGGAAAAACAATTATCTTATCGCATTGAAATCGATGGGGGTATCAATTTAAATACCTTCCAAAATGCAATTGATGCCGGTTGTGATACTTTAGTGGCCGGAAGCTTTGTGTTTAAAGGCGATATCTGTGCGAATATCGAGGAGCTTTTAAAGTGAAACCTGCGGTGCTGGTAACACCCTTGACAAAGGAAATTCCAAAGATAAAAGATGCCGATTATATCGGTGTGGATGCCGGTTGTCTGCAGATTTTAAATCAGGGACTTCCATTAGCCTTTGGTGTCGGTGATTTTGATTCCATGGACAAAGACATGTTGGAGGTGTTGAAACAAAGGGCTTCGCTTACGATTCATCCGGTTCAAAAAGATGAAACTGACAGTGAATTAGCTTTGCGCCTTTGTCATAAAAAAGGGTATTCACCTCTTATTTTGACAGGAAGCCTTCATGGGCGCATCGATCATACGATTGCCAATATTCGCCTGTTGATGTATCGCTATGCGGATCTGATCTTATGGGAGCCTGACCAAAAGATGTATTGTCTTTTGAAGGGCATACATACGATTCGCAGTTCTTACAAGCATATTTCCTTTTTTGCGATCGAAGGCTCGATCGTATCGCTGGAGGGATTTTTATATCCTCTTCATCAATATGATCTGAAGCCGGACGATATCATTACCGTTTCCAATTCGATTGTAAAAGAACAAGGTATCATCACCCTGGATAAAGGGAAGGTACTTTGTATTGAATCCAATGTACGCTAATTAGAAAAGGATAGTTATTATGCAGGAGATTCTAAGCAATATTCTATTAGGTTCTTTAGCGGTCATTTTCGGCTTTGTGATGCTTCTGGCACCGGATGGAGTCTATTTGATCCTGGTCAACTTATTATTGGTTGTTTTGGGAATCAGTTCATTATGGATGATCGTACGCTTTTTTAAACGAAGAAACATTCTTGATGTTGTTTCTTCTCTTTTTTCTTTTGTGATATTTGTGATTTTATCCAATCATCAAAGCATTCCGTTACATATACTACAAATTATTTTTGGAGTTTATTGTCTTTTAAACGGAGCGGCTTTATTTATACAGATGGTGATCAATGCACTGAATAACAGTAAAGGGAAGTTTTTTCTTTTCTTGTTCAGCCTTTTCTATTGGATTTTGGGGATTTATCTTATTCGTGTTGATAAAGATCTAAAGATTTTGATTCGTGCTTTTGGTTTTTATTTAATGATCTTAGGTGCTCGTTATGTCAATGATGGTTTTGCCTGTGTGAATCCTTTGACCAAGTATGAGTGGAAACGGAAGGTACGAATTACCTTTCCGGCTTTCTTGTGTGCCTTCTTTCCAGATTGGGCTTTAACAGCAATCAACCATTATCTGGAAGCGGAAGAGCCTTTTGAACTGGAACAGAAGGAGCGAAATGCGAAGCATGATCTGAGCGTTTTTGTTCATGTGGGACCGGTAGGCTTTCAAAAGGTCGGCCATATTTGTTTTGCGTATAAAGGAATTGCCTACAGCTATGGAAATTATGACAGCGATTCTTTTCGCTTAAATCAGACTCTAGGCGATGGTGTATTCTTTAAGGTGCCGGTAGAGTATTATATTCCCAATGCGATGGAAGCTGAGAAAAATACGATCTTTGAATATGGTATTGCCTTAAATGAAGAACAAAGAGAGGTATTGGAAGCGCAGGTTCAGGAATTTGAGAATAACAGTTATCGCTGGTATTCTAAGATAGAAAGAGAAGATGGCTATAATCGTTTTGATACGTATAAAGAAGATTATCCTTCCCGTCTGCATTATAAAACCGGTGCCAAGCTTTATAAGTTTAAACAGGGAAAATTTAAAACCTATTGGGCTTTAGGGGATAACTGTGCTTTATTTACCGATCGTATCTTAGGTTGTCTGGGTGCGGATATTTTAAGTATTCGAGGTATCATATCTCCGGGTACCTATCTGGAGTGGCTGCAGAATGAATATTTGAAAAAGAACAGTCCCATTATTACCAGAACTTTATATACATTACATACAAAAAAAGACTTCGAATGAAGTCTTTTTTGTGGTACTTTATTTGTCCCTTCGCTATTAGATAGCGCCTTGTTTCTTTAATGTTCTTAAGGCACGCGCACTCACACGAACTGTCTGAGGTTTCCCGTCCACTACCAATCTAACTTTCTGCAGATTGACATTCCATTTACGACGAGTAGCACGCATAGAGTGAGAACGCTTATTTCCAGTTAAAGGACCTCTACCAGATACTGCACATACTTTTGACATGTCGCTGTCCTCCTTTTTCCTTTCTGCTTGCGAAATTGCTTATTTATGATATCATTTGTAGCTTATCTTTTCAAGAGGAAATTTCATTGTTTTTGTGATTGAGCACATGCTATAATGGAGAACGGAATGGAGAGATCAGCATGGACTTAGTATATATGCCTATAGGCTTTATTGCCAGTTTAGTTTGTATGTTTCTTCTTATGCCGTCTTTTATCAGATATTTGCATAAGATCAAATTTGGACAAACCGAAAGAGAAGAGGGCTTGGCCAGCCATAAAGCAAAAAATGGTACACCGACAATGGGTGGGATTGCCTTTATCTTAGTACCGGTTGTATTATTTGTTTTATCTTCTTTTATCACACCTTATAAGATCGATATGAAGCTGTGGATCGTACTGTTGGCCTTTGTCGGGTATGGCTTGATCGGCTTTATTGATGACTACATCATTGTTGCCAAAAAAGACAATACCGGATTAAAGCCGGCTGTGAAGTTTTTATTGCAGAGTATTTTGGCAGTGGCGTTCTATATTATGTATTCTTCGCATAATCCGACAACTTTGTGGATTCCGATCGTAGATATTTCTTTTGATATCGGTTTCTTATACTTCTTCTTGATTTTCTTTATGTTTACAGCTGAAACCAACGCGGTAAATTTAACCGATGGTTTAGATGGATTGTGCTCCGGACAGATGATCATCGCTTTGATTCCGTTTATCGTTTTTGCGTACTTATCAAATGCCCTGAATCTGGTTTATTTACTGATTTTGGTTGAAGGGGCTCTGCTTGGATATTTGTATTTTAATAAGCATCCGGCCAAGATTTTTATGGGCGATACCGGCTCTTTGGCCTTAGGTGGTTTACTGGCTGCAGTTGCCATGGTTTTAAAACAGGAAATCTTATTGATCTTGATCGGTTTTGTGTTTGTGATCGAAGTTTTAAGCGTCGTGATCCAGGTGACATCCTTTAAAGCGACCGGAAAGCGTGTCTTTAAAATGGCGCCGCTTCATCATCATTTTGAAAAGAGTGGTTGGAAGGAAACACAGATCGTTCATCGTTTTTGGATAGTTGGTGTACTATTTGCGATTCTTGGGCTTTTGATAGGAGTGCGATAATATGGAAAAAGTCTTGGTGATAGGAGCTGCCCGAAGCGGCATTGCGGTGACTCGTCTTTTATGTAAGATGGGTTATGAGGTTTATTTAACCGATCAGAAGGAAATCGCGCAAAAAGAACAGATGCAGGCTCTAGGTGTACATGTGTTTGATCAGGGGCATCCGGATGAATTAAAAGAAATTCCTTATGCCTTTGTGGTAAAAAATCCGGGTATTCCTTATCGCGCTGCATTTGTACATTATTTTGTCAAAAAACAAGTTCCTATCTATACAGAAATAGAAATTGCGTATCGTTATGCCAAAAACTTCTCTTATGCGGCTGTGACCGGTACCGATGGCAAGACCACTGTCACAACTTTGTTGTATGAGATGTTGAAAACAGAAAAAAATGCCCTTGTAGCCGGGAATATAGGAATCCCTTTAAGTGAATTAGCTTTGGAATATAATCAAAAGGATTATGCCGTAGCCCTGGAATTGAGTAACTTTCAACTTTTAGGAATTGAAAGCTTTGCGCCCAGCGTTTGTGTTGTGACCAATCTGGCACCGGATCATTTGGATTATATGGATTCTTTGGAAGATTATTATCAATCTAAAATGAAGATTTATGAAAACTGTAAGCCCGATGCATGGTTTATCCGTAATGTAGATGATGAAGAAATTCGCAAGTATGCCAAAAATATTCCATGTGAAGTCATCGATTTTTCTTTAACTCGACAAGATGTAGCGTTGCATAGAGATGAAAAATACGCGTATTTGAATGATACGATCCTTTTTAAATTGGACGATCTAAAGATCGTAGGCGGCTTTAACTGTGGGAATGCGATGATGGCAGCCTGTATGGCATATCGTATGGGCGTTTCTGTAGAGTCTATTCAAAAAGTCATTTCTTCGTTTAAAGGTGTGGAACATCGTATCGAGTATGTAGATACGATCAAAGGTGTTCGCATTTATAATGACAGCAAGGCAACAAATACTCATGCGGCCTGTGCGGCTTTAAGTGCCTTTGATCAAAATGTGATCTTATTATGTGGTGGTAAGGATAAACATATTTCCTTTGAGGATCTAAAACAGTATGATCAAAAAATCAAACATTGTTTCTCTTTTGGCCAAACCAAAGATCATTTCAAAGAAATCTTTACGCATCAGACTTCTTGTGAAACGATGGAAGAAGCACTTCATAAAGCATATGACATGGCAAGTAAAGGTGATGTGATCTTACTGTCACCGGCTTGTTCCAGCTTTGACCAGTTTAAGAATTTTGAGGTTCGTGGAGAAATCTTTAAAGAGCTGGTAGAACAACTGAAAGAGAAGGAGAACTAATTTATGCAGTTTATTCTGGATATACTTAAATCCATTCTTTTTGGAATCGTACAGGGAATTACGGAATGGCTTCCCATCAGCAGTACAGGACATCTGATCTTATTGGACAGTGTCTTACCGCTGGAGCCAGCTGCCTTTTTTGAGGTTTTTAAAGTAGTTATTCAGTTTGGAAGCATTTTAGCGGTCGTTGTTCTTTACTTTCATCGCTTGAATCCCTGGAGTAAAAAGAAAAGTCGTGCCAGACAAAAAGAGACTTTTGAGTTATGGAAGAAAGTAATCGTAGGTGCGATACCGGCTGCCATTCTTGGTTTCTTGTTGGATGATATCATCGAGGGTTATTTAAGTGCGAATTTTATTATTGCGATCACATTGATTGCCTATGGTATCATCTTTATAGTTGTGGAAAAACATCCAAAGACACCAACCATTCATACACTCGATGAATTGGATTATAAGACCAGTTTAAAGATTGGTTGTTTTCAATGTTTGGCATTGATTCCGGGAACTTCACGATCCGGGTCAACAATCTTAGGAGGTCTTTACAGCGGTTGTACAAGAACGATTGCCAGTGAGTTTTCATTCTTTGTAGCAGTACCGATCATGTTGGGCGCCAGTGGTTTGAAACTGGTTAAGTATTTTATGGAATCTGGTTTCTTCTCCTTTGGACAGTTGATCGTACTTTTATTTGGAACCTTTATCAGCTTCGTGGTTTCTTTATTTGCGATTCGAGCCTTATTGAGTTATGTACGCAAGCATGACTTTACAGCTTTCGGCTGGTATCGAATCGTCTTAGGTATCTTGGTTATTTTATTTTTCTACGTATTATAAAAAGGCGAGCGAGTCGCCTTTTTTGTTTATTTTGTAATGGTGAAACCTACTTTGCGATAGACTTTTTGTACTTTCTTATTCGCAATGATACCGGCTTTCTGTGCACCATTTTGTAGAACCTGATCAACTATTTTTCGATCTAAGACATCTTTATATTTTGTTTGAAGATCGGTTAGGAAATCAAAGACAGTCTGTCCGATTTCTTTTTTCAGTTCGCCATATCCTTTTCCCTGGTAGCGATTGACAATGCTTTCAATCGGTTCTTTAGAAAGTACGGATTGAATCGTTAAAAGATTGGCCAAACCTGGCTGGTTTTCCGGATCATATTGAATGATGCCCAGGGAGTCTGTTACAGCTGACATGATTTTTTTACGGGCAGCAGCCGGATCATCCAATAAATCGATTGTTCCTTTCGGATTAGTTTCCGATTTTGACATTTTCTTAGTTGGATCTTGTAGTGAATAGATTTTTTGACCAACGGTTGTCATCAATGGTTCCGGGATCACAAAGGTATCACTATAACGATTGTTGAAACGTTCTGCCAGATTTCGTGCCAGTTCCACGTGTTGTTTTTGATCGATACCTACCGGTACATATTTGGCATCGTATAATAAGATGTCGGCAGCCATCAAGCTTGGATAGGTAAATAAGCCGGCAGTGATGCCTGTTTCTCCTTTAGCCGTTTTATCTTTATATTGTGTCATTCGCTGTAATTCGCCCATATAGCTCATACAAGTCATGACCCATCCAAGTTTTGCGTGCGCGGAAACATCGCTTTGTAGAAAAATCGTTACCTTTTCCGGATCTAAACCGCTGGCCAGATACAAGGCTACCAAATCCTTTGTATTTTGTCTTAGCTCTTTGGCTTCGATGGGTACCGTGATCGCATGTTGATTCGCAATAAAAATATATAATTCGTATTCATCCTGATATTTTACAAATTGAGAAATGGCTCCAATATAATTGCCTAAAGTCAATCTTCCTGTCGGTTTGATACCGCTTAACATTCTCTCCATTTTCATCCCTCCGATTATTTTCTTATTTTACCGCAATTTGTCACAAAAACCAATGGTATTTTGATTTCATAGTGCTATAATAGGATTACGTGAAAAGGAGGCATATTTATGGTTATTATATATACATCTCCTGGCTGTGCAAGCTGCCGTAAAGCGAAGCAGTGGCTCAAGGACAACCAAATCGAATTTAAGGAAAAAAATATTTTTACGACACTGCTCGATGAAAATGAAATCAAATACATATTATCTCGATGTGAAAATGGAACCGAAGATATCATTTCTGTTCGTTCAAAGGCATTTCAATCTTTGAAAAAGGGAATTGATGATTATTCGATGAAAGAATTGGTAACGTTGATTCAAAAGAATCCATCCATCTTAAAAAGACCGATCATGTTATCGAAGAAAAGTTTGGTTGTGGGCTACGATGATGATGAGATTACAACAATGATGCCGGCAGAACTTCGGCCTGTTATTGAAGAGTCTTGTAACCCAAGTTGTCCTAATTATGAAATCTGCGGTGGAGTACGTGCAGAACAGCCAGCACAGGTACAGTTATAAAGAATATTATAGACAAAGGCAGTTTGACTGCCTTTTTGTATGGAATGTAGAAATTAGAGCAAGAAGAAAGCTGAAACTCTATAAAGAAAGTATATTCTTTACTTTATCTTAGATCATATATTGATGACATTTTTCTATTCTTTGAAAGAAAATGTGCTATAATAGTGACGTTGAAAACGTTTACAAATTTGACGCATAAGGAGGATTATTGAATGACAAAAAAGTATGTGTACCTTTTTCAGGAAGGTGATGCGAACATGCGTGAACTTCTTGGAGGAAAAGGTGCCAATCTTGCGGAGATGAGCAAATTGGGAATGCCTGTCCCTAACGGTTTTACCATCACTACAGAAGCTTGTAACAAATATTATGAAGATGGTGAAACGATCAATGAAGAAATCCAGGCACAGATCATGGAGTATCTGGGAAAACTGGAAGAAGAAACAGGTAAAAAATTCGGGGATGCACAAAATCCTTTGTTAGTATCGGTTCGTTCCGGAGCCAGAGCCAGTATGCCTGGTATGATGGATACAATTTTGAATCTGGGTATTAACGATGTCGTGGCTAAAACAATTGCGGATAAGTCACAGAACCCTCGTTTTGCCTATGACTCTTACCGTCGTTTTATTCAAATGTTTGCCGATGTTGTAAAAGGATTGAGCAAAAAACGTTTTGAAGAAATTATTGATGAAGTAAAAGCTCAAAGAGGCATCAAGGACGACTTAGAACTAACGGCAGAAGACATGATGACTCTGGTAGAGCGTTTTAAAGAATTCTATCAGGCTGAATTACATGAAAGCTTCCCAACAGATCCTAAAACACAGATGATGGAAGCGATTGAAGCGGTATTTAAATCTTGGAATAATGAGCGTGCTATTTACTATCGTCGTATGAACGATATTCCCAGCTCCTGGGGAACTGCGGTTAACGTACAGATGATGGTTTTTGGTAACATGGGTGAGGATTGTGGAACCGGTGTTGCCTTTACTAGAAGTCCCGCTACCGGAGAAAATAAGCTGTTTGGTGAATTCTTGATGAATGCACAGGGTGAAGATGTAGTAGCCGGTGTGCGTACACCACAGTCTATCGATCAATTAAAGGAAGTAAGTCCTAGAGCTTATGAACAGTTTGTTGATATTTGTTCAAAACTGGAACATCATTATAAGAATATGCAGGATATGGAATTTACTATTGAAGGTGGTAAATTGTTTATGTTGCAGACTCGTAATGGTAAACGAACAGCACAATCGGCTTTAAAAATTGCCTGTGATATGGTGGATGAAGGCTTGATCAATGAAGAAGAAGCTTTATTGATGGTAGAACCACAGCAGTTAGATGCATTACTTCATCCAATGTTTGATCCTGCAGCTTTGAAAAAGGCTACGGCCATTACAAGTGCTTTGCCGGCCAGTCCTGGTGCTGGTTCCGGACAGATCGTTTTTACAGCAGATGAGGCAAAAGAAGAAGCAGATTCCGGAAAGAAAGTTATCTTAGTACGCTTGGAAACAAGCCCGGAAGATATTGAAGGTATGGCAGTTTCAGAAGGTATCCTGACAGTACGTGGTGGTATGACAAGTCATGCGGCTGTTGTGGCTCGTGGTATGGGAGCTTGTTGTGTCAGTGGTGCCGGTGATATTGAAATGCATGAAGAAGAAGGTTACTTCGTTGTAGGTGGAAAACGCTATAATCGTGGTGACTGGATTTCAATCGATGGATCTACCGGTAATGTATATGGAGAAAAAATTGAAACGGTACCAGCTGAAATCAGTGGTAACTTTGAGCGTTTCATGAGCTGGGCAGACAAGGCTCGTACATTAAAGATTCGTACTAATGCGGATACCCCAAGAGATGCACATCAGGCTGTTGAATTTGGTGCTGAAGGTATTGGTTTGGTTCGTACCGAACATATGTTCTTTGAAGGCGATAAGATCAAGGCTATTCGTGAAATGATCGTTGCCAAGACTGAAGAGCAGATGCAGGCTGCTTTAAATAAACTGGAACCGATGCAGCAAAAAGACTTTGAAGGTATTTATGAAGCTATGGAAGGAAGACCGGTGACAATTCGTTACTTGGATCCACCTTTGCATGAATTTGTTCCAACCGATCCAGAAGATATCAAAGAGCTTGCCAAAGAAATGAACATCTCTTACGATGAATTAGCACAGGTAATTTCTGGATTACATGAAGTAAACCCGATGATGGGACATCGTGGAAGTCGTCTGGACGTTTCCAATCCAGGTATTGCGCATATGCAGACAGCAGCTGTTATTAAAGCCGCTATCAATGTGAATAAAGCACATCCGGACTGGAACATTGAACCGGAAATCATGCTTCCGTTAATTGGTGATTTAAAAGAATTACAGTATGTAAAGAAAATGGTAACGGAAACAGCCGATCAGATCATTGCCGAAGCTGGTGTAGAACTGACATATCATGTCGGAACGATGATCGAAGTGCCTCGAGCTGCCCTGTTGGCTGATGAATTGGCACAGGAAGCTGAATTCTTCTCCTTTGGTACAAACGACTTAACACAGTTGACTTTTGGCTTCTCACGTGATGATGCCGGTAAATTCTTACCTGAATACTATGATGCCAAAATTTATGAAAACGATCCATTTGCTCGTTTAGACCAGAAAGGTGTCGGAAAATTGATCGAGATGGCTGTGACTTTAGGTCGTCAGACACGTCCGGATATTAAATTAGGTATCTGTGGAGAACATGGTGGAGATCCATCCAGTATTGAATTTGCCAATAAATTGGGATTGAGCTATGTATCTTGTTCACCCTATCGTGTACCGATTGCTCGTCTGGCAGCCGCTCAGGCAGCGATTAAGCAGAAATAGCACAAAGAGGTCTTTCGACCTCTTTTTTACTCAAGAAAGGACATTGTATGCAGGAAACAGAAAAGATGAAACAAGGAAAGCTATACAATCCATTTCGATTGGAAAAACCGACATGGAAAGAGCTTCGTCCTTACTTGAAAGCATTTAATGACAGCACTTATTGGGAAGATAGAAAGCCATTGGAAGAATTACGTAAGAAGTTTAAAAAGTCGTATGATGACATTTCTTTGGTGCCGCCATTTTATTGTGATCATGGAATCAATATTTCAATTGGAAAACACTTTCAGGGAAATACTGGTATCGTGATTTTAGATGAAGCGGAAGTCATCATTGGAGATGATGTGCTGATTGGCCCCAGAGTTTCCATTTATACAGTTGCGCATCCCATTGATCCTGCCATTCGAAAAATGGATTTGGAATATGCTTCTAGCGTAGTGATTGAAGATGGCGTATGGATTGGCGGCAATGTCATCATTAATCCGGGTGTCACGATTGGGAAAAACAGCATCATTGGTTCCGGCAGTGTTGTCACAAAAGATATACCAAGTGATGTGATTGCGGCAGGTAATCCTTGTCGTGTGTTACGATCCATTGATGAAAAAGATCATGAATATTGGATGAAAAAATATGAGGAGTACCAAAATGAATAAGATTTTATATATTAACAGCACCATTTCAAAGAATTCAAGAACGGATGCTCTGGCTAGATATTTACTGAGTCATTTGCAGGGGGATATAGAAGAAATCAACTTACAAAAGGAAACGAATCTTCATCCTTTGGATCAAAATGCTTTACAACAACGAGAAAACGGAACATATCCTACACAGTATGCCAAACAGTTTTCTGAAGCAGATACTATTGTGATTGCCGCTCCCTATTATGATCTTTCATTCCCTTCTCTGTTAAAAATTTATATTGAGATGATCTGTTGCCAGGGAATTACATTTTATTATGACCAGGAAGGAAATTGTCAAAACTGTTGTCGTTGTAAGAAAGTATATTATGTAACAACTTCCGGAGGACGTGTTTATAAACCGTTTGGGTTTGAATATATCCAAGGTGTTTTCTCTTATTTTTTTAAAACTGAGGATGTAGAACTGATTTGTGCACAAAATCTGGATGTGGTAGAAGATCCTCAACAAATTCTTCAAGATGCAATGCATGAAATCGATCGGAGATTCACAAATGAAGATCTTGTTGGTCAGTGACAGTCATCGCTTTTTGGATCATTTACCTCGTATTGTGAAAAAATATAAGGGCACAGTAGATTTGATGATTCATTGTGGGGATTCTGCACTTCCTAAAAATGATAAAGTGATGAAGCAATTTGATATTGCGGTTCGGGGTAATCATGATGAAGAAGCGTATCCTCCGTATGTGATCTATAAAAAAATCTGTGTTACACATGGACATTTCTATCATATTTATGATGGATATGAAGAGTTATTAGCTTTATGTAAGGAAAATAACTGTACGCTTTGTTTTCATGGACACACCCATGTACCGACAATCAAGAAAATCGATGGAATTACGTTTGTGAATCCGGGAAGTCTGATGGTTAATCGTGGCTCTTATGCCTATGGGACATATGCCATTATCAACTTATTCAATGATATACAAATTACATTCTATCGATCGGATGATGATTCGATATGTCCGGATACAATTTTATTAGAAGGATTAGCACAGTTGGAAGAGTTTAAGCGTATATTAAAGAAGTATAGAGGAAATTATAAGGTATGATAAATATGATGGTTAATATATGATCACAATCGAAAAAGGAGTTAATTCTTTGAAAATTAACTCCTTATTCTTATTCCAAATTAGTATATCCCATTAAATAGGTATCGATTTCCTTTGCACATTCCAATCCTTCATGAATGGCCCATACGACTAAGGATTGTCCTCTATGCGCATCACCGGCCGCAAAGATCTTTGTTTCTTTGGTCTGATAAGAATTAGGTTTCGTCACAAAAGTATTTCTTGGTGACATATCAAGGGCAAACGCTTTTTTTACATCATCTTCTACACCGATAAAACCAGCGGCAATCAACAATAAATCACATGGGATTTTTTGTTCTGATCCTTTGACAAATTTCATTTTCCCATTGATGAATTGAACTTTGGTTAAAGTGACAGATTTTATCTTATCGTTTTTCACTTCAATTTCTTTGATTGTTCTTTCATAAAGTCTTGGATCTTTTCCAAATACCGCAATGGCCTCTTGTTGACCATAATCTGTTTTTAAGACTTTAGGCCATTCTGGCCATGGGTTGGATGCTAGTCGATCTTTGGGTGGCTCAGGCATCATTTCAATCTGTGTGACGGATTTACAGCCCTGACGTATGCTGGTTCCCACACAATCGTTTCCGGTATCACCACCACCTACGATTACAACGTGTTTTCCTTTGGCACTTTCTGTTTTTGAACCTTTGATAAGATGTTTTGTTACATTGGTTAGATAATCGACCGCAAAGTAAATGCCTTTAGTATCTCGGTTTTCAAAGACAAGATCTCTTGGCTTTTTAGAGCCGATGCACATGGCAATCGCATCGTATTCTTTTGTCAGTTCTTCTTTTGAAATGTCTATTCCTATATTGACATTACATTGAAACTGAATACCTTCTTCTTCTAAGAGCTGGATTCGTCTTTGAATGATTTCTTTTTCCAGCTTCATGTTGGGAATGCCATACATCAATAATCCTCCGGGGGAATCTTCCTTCTCAAAGACAGTTACTTGATGTCCTCTTTGGTTTAGGGCATACGCAACACTGAGTCCGGCGGGGCCGGAGCCGATGACGGCGATTTTTTTATCCGTTCTGACTTCTGGTTTCTGCGCTTTCATCCAATGATTTTTAAAGCCTTCTTCAATAGTGAAGTATTCGTTTTCTTTGATGGTGACAGGATCACTGTCAACACCATTCAAACATGACTTTTCGCAAAGGGCAGGGCAGACACGTCCGGTAAATTCCGGAAAGGGATTAGTTTTCAACAATCTGGATAGTGCCTGCTGCATATGTCCTTTATAAATTTCATCGTTCCATTCTGGAATCAAATTGTGTAAAGGACAGCCGGTTGTCATACCTTTTAATTCAATGCTTGCCTGACAGAAGGGAACACCGCAATTCATACAGCGAGCTCCTTGTTTTTGTCTTTCTGCTATATCCATGTCTTCATGGAATTCCAAAAAGTTTTGAATGCGTTGTAATGCACTAAGTGCATTATTATCTTTACGTTCATATTCTAAAAATCCTGTTGGTTTTCCCATGTTGACCTCCTACTTTCGAAAAGCCATGGTAAAGGCTTTTAATTCTGCTTCTTCTTGATGATACCCTTTGTCCTGTAAATCTTTGATGGATTTCAACATCTTTTTATAGTCGTTTGGAATGATTTTTTTAAAGTGTTGCAGTTCATCATCAAAATGATCCAAAATGTGTCGTGCCACTTCTGAACTTGTTTCTTTATAATGCTCATGCAAGATTTCATACAGTTTTTCTTTGTCGGATTTACTAATGATCTCTTCAATGGATACAAGTTCTTTATTCACGTTTTTGTATAAAGCATGATCAACATCCAGAACGTAGGCTACACCACCAGACATACCGGCGGCAAAGTTTTTTCCGGTCTTTCCTAAAACCACGGCATAACCGCCTGTCATATATTCCAGACCGTGATCGCCACAACCTTCGACAACTGCAGTCGCGCCTGAATTTCGTACACAGAAGCGTTCACCGGCTTTTCCGCGGATGAAGGCTTTACCACTGGTTGCACCATACAAGGCGACATTTCCGATAATGACATTTTCTTCGGCTTTAAAAGAGGATGTAGGATCAGGTGCAATCACAAGCTTTCCTCCGGATAATCCTTTACCAAAATAATCGTTGGCATCACCGGTAATCTTTAACGTCAATCCTTTTGGAATGAAGGCACCCAGAGATTGACCGGCACCACCTTTTCCATGTACGACAAAGGTATCTTCCGGTAAGGTATCGCCAAATTGTTTGGTGATCAAAGAACCGAATAAAGTACCGAAGCTTCGATCCGTGCTGGATAGATTCACATTA
Source organism: Faecalicoccus sp. LCP19S3_E2 (assembly GCF_052121255.1). NCBI lineage: Bacteria > Bacillati > Bacillota > Erysipelotrichia > Erysipelotrichales > Erysipelotrichaceae > Faecalicoccus > Faecalicoccus sp. LCP19S3_E2. Next base: position 29,898 of record NZ_JBQKEP010000003.1, read on the forward strand.
ATCGTATGACTGATTTTTGAGTCCATATACGGTTTAAAACCGGGAATCAGTTGGGTAGAATCCAGCGTTGTTTCCAGCTTAAAGTCATAGCCATCCCTTGGATCATAATGCACATTTCGATCTTTTCCAATCAGAGAATGTAACTCCAACATAGCTTGTCTTGGTTTTAAATCGTTTCGCACTTGCAGACAATCGCTGTGACCAACCATTTCGTCGATGCTTCTAAAGCCTAGGCTTGCCATGATCTCACGTAATTCCTGGGCAATAAACAACATGAAATTCATCACGTATTCAGGTTTTCCTTTAAAGCGTTTACGCAAGGATTCATTTTGTGTCGCAACACCGAAAGGACAGGTATCTTGATTACAAACACGCATCATCATACATCCCATAGTAACTAATGGTGCAGTCGCAAAGCCAAATTCCTCGGCTCCTAATAAACAGGCAATGGCTACATCTCTTCCGGTCATCAGCTTACCATCGGTTTCCAGAATGACACGAGAACGCAGGTGATTATCAATCAGGTTTTGATGGGTTTCGGCCAACCCCAATTCCCAAGGTAATCCCGCATGGTGAATGCTGGATTGGGGAGCGGCTCCGGTACCGCCATCATAACCGGAAATCAATATAACGGTAGCTCCGGCTTTGGCCACACCGCTGGCAATCGTTCCGACACCGGCTTCGCTGACAAGCTTAACGCTGATACGTGCTTCTTTATTGGCATTTTTTAAATCATAGATCAGCTGTGCCAGGTCCTCAATAGAATAAATATCATGATGAGGTGGTGGTGAAATCAAGGTAACACCGGGTGTACTGTAACGGGTCTTGGCAATCCATGGATAGACTTTCTTGCCTGGCAGATGTCCACCTTCGCCGGGCTTTGCACCCTGTGCCATTTTAATTTGTATTTCTTTGGCACTGACCAAATAAGCGCTGGTTACGCCAAATCGACCGCTGGCGACCTGCTTGATGGCTGAATTTTTTTCAGTGCCTAAACGTTCCGGCTTTTCACCGCCTTCACCGGAATTAGATTTTCCGTGCAGTCGATTCATCGCAATGGCCATACAAGTATGTGCTTCTTCAGAAATTGAACCATACGACATTGCTCCGGTCTTAAATCGTTTTACGATTTCAGATACAGGTTCGACTTTTTCTAACGAAATCGGTTTTCGATTGGATTTGAATTCTAAAGAGGCTCTTAATGTATGAGGATGTTCTTTGTCATTTACTCTTTTTGTATATTCTTTAAAAAGCTCGTAATCGTTTTCTCGCGTTGCCCTTTGCAGCGTTACGATGGTTTTCGGATCATAGAGATGATCTTCTTTACCTTGCCCACTTCTTAACTTATGGAAACCATAGCTGTCTAACTTGGTATCACAAGAAAGACCTAATGGATCAAAACCATGATCGTGATGAACGATAAGGTCTTCTTCAATTTCTTTTAAGCCGATTCCTCCTACACGCGATACGGTATTGGTGAAGTATTGATCAATCACTTTTTTAGAGATGCCAATGGCTTCAAAAATCTGGGCACTTTGATACGATTGTAGGGTGGAGATTCCCATCTTTGCGGCAATCTTGACGATACCATGAAGGATTGCTTCGTTATAGTCGCGAATCGCAACAGAAGGCTCTTTATCTAAGATGTCTTTTTCAATCATTTCTTCAATGCATTCATGCGCCAGGTAAGGATAAATGGCCGTTGCCCCATAGCCTAATAAACAGGCAAACTGATGAACATCTCTAGGTTCACCACTTTCCAGGATGATTGAAACAGCTGTTCTTTTTTTCGTTTGTACCAAATGATGCTCTAAAGCCGATACTGCCAGTAGACTGGGGATTGCCATATGGCTTTCATCTACACCTTTATCACTTAAAATTAAAATGTTGGCACCATCTCTATACAACCGATCACATTCGATAAACAGATGATGCAAAGCTTCCTGTAAAGGCATACCGCGATAGAACAAAAGGGAAATCGTAGCGCTTTGAAAGCCTTCTTTTTTCAAGTTTTGAATCTTATCCATATCACGGGCATCCAAGATGGGGTTGTTGACTTCTAAAACTTTACAGTTTGTACTTTTTTCCTGTAACAGATTTCCATCACTTCCAATATACACGGTTGTATCGGTGACAATTTCTTCACGAAGGGAATCGATCGGTGGATTGGTAACCTGAGCGAATAACTGTTTAAAGTAATGGAAGAGTAAAGGATGTCGATTACTTAAAACGGCTAATGGAATATCGGTACCCATACTGGCAGTAGGCTCACTGGCGTTTTTTGCCATAGGTAAGATTTCATCCTGGATATCTTCATACGTATAACCAAAGACCTTGTACAATCGATTACGCTCTTCCTGTGTGTGCATCTGTGTTTTTTTATCCGGGGCTTTCAGATCTTTTAGATGTAAAAGATGTAAATCCAGCCATTCTCCGTATGGATTTAATGTCGCAAAATGATTTTTGATCTCGACATCGCTATACATCTTTTTAGCTTTTGTATCGACCAATACCATCTTTCCCGGTTCCAATCGTGATTTACAGAGGATGTTTTCGGCAGGAATGTCCAATACACCGACTTCACTGGATAAGATCAATAGATTATCTTTGGTGATCATATAACGGGCTGGGCGTAAACCGTTACGATCTAATACAGCGCCTACCTGATCGCCATCTGAAAAGAGAATGGCAGCCGGACCATCCCATGGTTCCATCATGGTCGCATAGTAGTGATAAAAATCTTTTTTATGTTCTTCCATAGGTACGTGTTTCCATGGCTCGGGGATCGTAATCATGACAGCTTTAGCCAAAGGCATACCATTCATCATCAAGAATTCCAGCGTATTATCCAACATGGCACTATCGGAGCCTTTGGCATTGATGACTGGCAGGATCTTCTTTAAATTGGCATCCAGAAAGTCAGAAGACATGCTTTCTTCTCTGGCTAACATTCGATCGACATTGCCACGAATTGTATTGATTTCTCCATTGTGGGCGATCAGACGATTGGGATGCGCACGCTGCCAGGAAGGTGTTGTATTGGTTGAAAATCGAGAATGCACGATCGCAATAGCACTCTGGTAATCTGTATCTTGCAGGTCCTCATAAAATTTACGAAGCTGTCCGACTAAAAACATTCCTTTATAAACAATTGTTCGACTGGAACAAGAGACTACATATGTTTCCGGGCAACTTTTTTCAAATTCACGACGAATCACATATAAAAGCCGATCAAACGCAAAGCCTTTTTCTATACCTTCCGGTTTTTCTATAAAAGCCTGCTCGATATAAGGCATGCAATCTTTAGCCGGTTGTCCTAAGATTTCCGGATGGCAACAAACGGTACGCCAACCTAATAATCGGGCGCCTTCGTTTTTCACAATGGTTTCGAACAGACGTTTGTGTTGATTACGTTTTAATTCCTGCTGGGGAAAGAAAAACATACCGATGCCATATTCTCTTTCTTTACCAAGGGAAATATTTTCCTGTTTGGCAATCTTTGAAAAGAATCGATGTGATATCTGTAAGAGTACACCAACACCATCACCGACTTTACCACTGGCGTCTTTTCCGGCTCGGTGTTCCAGCTTTTCAACGATATGCAGCGCTTTATCCACAACATCGTAGCTTTGTTTTCCATCGATTTGCACCACGGTACCGATACCGCAGGCATCATGTTCAAAATTTGGATTCATGTCATTTCCTCCTTATTTTCCACTATCTCCGTAATTCGAAAGGACACGAGCGCTGGGATCGTCTACATCACAGCCTTTCCAGTCTTTATTCGGCATCCAGAATGCTTTGATCATAGATGCCTGATTTGGATAGTAGGTTTCAAAAATCTCCCGATACCATAAGGATTCTTTGGTGAAAGGGGGATTGAAAGTATATTGTTTTCGTTTTTCTTCGAATTCCTGATCTGTGTATTTTTGGTTGGCCGCTTCTTGTATCGTATCTCTTAACGAATGACCGACCGCATCGGAAAAGGCAGCTTTTTCACGCATTAAGATTGAGTGTGGAAGAATATTATCTTTTTCAAACGCATGGCGTAATAGGTATTTGCCCTTATGATACGTATTCATTTTTAAAGCCGGGTCGATCTGCATGACATAGCGAACGAATGCCAGATCGCCAAAGGGAACACGTGCTTCCATTGAGTTAGAGCTGATGCATCGATCGGCGCGTAATACATCGTACATGTGGATCTCTTTGATGCGCTTTTCACTTTCTTTTTGAAAGGATGCGGAATCTGGGGCAAAATCTGTATATTTATAACCAAACAGCTCGTCGCTGATCTCTCCGGTCAATAGTACGCGGATGTCTGTATGATCATGAATATATTGACAAAGCAGATACATACCGATGCTGGCACGAATGGTTGTGATATCATAAGTGGCCAGATGATAGATCACTGTTTCTAAGGCGTTGAGTACATCTTCCTGGGTGATGATGACTTCCGTATGGTTGCTGTGGATCGCATCGGCTACTTCTCTGGCATATTTTAAGTCAATGGCATCTTCTTTCATTCCAATCGCAAATGTCCGAATGGGTTTGGAAAGCAATTTTTGACTGATGGCGCAGACTAAAGAAGAATCTAAACCACCGCTTAATAAAAATCCGACCGGTGCATCGGCATCCAATCGCTTTTGTACCCCTTGTATTAAAAGATCATGAATGTTTTGACAGATGGTTTCTAAATCGTCATGAATGTAGGAATCCACTTTGGTCATATCGGCGTAACAGACAAACTTTCCATCCTTATAATAGTGTCCCGGTGGAAAAGGGATGATGGTTTTCACAATTCCCATCAGGTTCTTAGGCTCGGAGGCAAATACGATGGCGTTATCTTTGTCATACCCATAATATAAAGGTCGAATGCCGATCGGATCACGGGCCGCAATGATACTGTCTGAATTTCCGTCATAAAGAATACAGGCAAATTCCGCATCCAGCTTTTCAAAAAGGGAAACACCATATTCTTCGTAGAGCGGCAATAGAATCTCACAGTCACTTTCACTTTGAAAGGTATAGCCTTTATCCTCCAATTCTTTTTTGAGCTTTCGAAAACCATAGATCTCACCATTACATACGATAGCTGAGTTTTTAAAAACAAAAGGCTGCATGCCTTCCTGGCTTAATCCCATAATGGCCAATCTTTGAAATCCTAACACACCTTTTTTAAATGAATAGAAACGTGTATCATCAGGTCCACGGGTCTTTGTTTTTTCAAGGGCTTTTTGAAGTACAGAAGGATCGATTCCTTCTTTAAAATATCCCATAATTGTGCACATAAATTTCTCCTTCTAATAAGACCATCAAAGCCGGCAGCAGTTGCCGCCGGTTTCGATAGATGATCATGTTGGTTACAGAATGCCAAATAACAGCTTTCCGTAGGTTGGAAATGGCCATACTTTGTCATCTGTCATGGTTTCTAAGACGTCGCAAGGCTTTCGTAGTGCATCCATGCACGGCAAGATCGTATCGCGTACAAAGAAGGCCGCTTTTTCAAAATCTTGGATGGAATGCAGAACATTTGTTTTTTCTTCCAGTTCAGAACAAGCCTGATAGGCTTCTTTTAATAATGTGTTGATCTGTGTCAACATTTCTTTTTCATAAGTTACATCCATCTGGGCATCCAGCTGGCATTTAGATAAGCAGGTATCGCTGAGTTCTTTCGAATAGCGAGATCCCGCCGGAAGAATTTCTTTTTTTGCCATATTGATCATGGTCAAAGCTTCTATGTTGATGACCTTTGTGTATTCTTCCATGGTAATTTCATAGCGTGATTCCATCTCTTCACGATCTAATACTTTTTCAGTTTCAAACAGGCGAATGTTTTCTTCATGGATGAAATAAGGAAGAGCATCCGGTGTAGTTCGAAGATTTAACAAGCCACGTTTTTTAGCTTCTTCGATCCAGGCATCATCATAGCCGTTGCCATTGAAGATGATTCGTTGATGATCTTTCAATGTTTGTTTGATCAGACTGTGAAGGCTACTTTCAAAATCATCCGCTTTTTCCAGCACATCGGCAAATTCACGCAGGGCATTGGCCACTACGGTATTTAACACGAAGTTGCAGCCGGAAATGGAAGAACTGGAGCCTGGCATACGGAATTCAAATTTATTTCCCGTAAAGGCAAAGGGACTGGTTCGGTTTCGATCGGTCGTATCCATTGGCAGCTTAGGTAATACACAAGCGCCAATCTTCATCAGTTTATGTTCAGTGCCATCATAAGGTTTATCGTTTATGATGGCTTCTAATACGGCATTTAATTCATCGCCCAGGAAAACAGAAATAATAGCCGGTGGTGCTTCGTTTGCACCTAGGCGATGATCGTTTCCGGCACTGGCAACGCTTAATCGAAGCAAATCCTGATGCTCATCCACAGCTTTGATGATAGCTGATAAGAACAATAAGAACTGTGCATTTTCATAAGGCGTATCACCAGGTTCTAATAAGTTTTTACCGGTGTTGGTTGAAATCGACCAGTTATTGTGTTTACCGGAACCGTTGATGCCCTCAAATGGCTTTTCATGCAGTAAAGCCACCATTCCATGTTTTTTGGCAATGCGCTGAATCAGTTCCATGGTAAGCTGATTATGATCAGTGGCGATATTTGTTGTCGAGAAGACCGGAGCCAGCTCATGTTGTGCAGGGGCTACTTCGTTATGTTCTGTCTTAGCCGCAATGCCCAGCTTCCAAAGCTCTTCATTTAAGTCTTTCATGAAAGACTGTACACGTGATTTGATCGTACCAAAATAGTGATCTTCCATTTCCTGTCCTTTTGGGCAGGGGGCACCAAATAAAGTACGTCCGGTATAAATCAAATCCTTACGTTTGGCATAGTAGTCTTTATCAACCAGGAAATACTCCTGTTCCGGACCCACTGTGGTTTTGATTGATGTCACATCGGTATTTCCAAACAGCTTTAAGATTCGCAAAGCCTGTGTATTGATAGCCTCCATACTTCTAAGTAAAGGGGTTTTCTTATCCAGTGCGTGACCGGTATAGGAACAAAAGGCCGTTGGAATACAAAGTACGTCATCTTTGATAAAGGCATACGATGTAGGATCCCATGCGGTATAACCACGGGCTTCAAAGGTTGCTCTTAAACCACCGTTAGGAAAACTGGAAGCATCCGGTTCTCCTTTGATCAATTCTTTTCCGGAAAAGCTCATGATAACTTTTCCGCCATCTACCGGCTCAATAAAGCTGTCGTGCTTTTCGGCTGTTACACCGGTCATTGGTTGAAACCAGTGTGTATAGTGGGTTGCTCCCTGTGCAATGGCCCATTCTTTCATGGCATGAGCCACCGCGTTGGCAATCTTTGGATTTAATGGTTTTCCTTCCTGAATTGTCTTTTGAAGCTCTTTGTATGTATCGGAAGCTAAGCCTTCCTTCATACATTTTTCGTTGAACACTTTGGATCCAAACAGATCCGGAATAGATTTTGCCATGTCGATTCCTCCTTTAAGGCGATAAAATAAAAAAACGGCAAAGCAAAAAGGGAGGAGAAAACTCCTACTTTTTGGCATCCTTGCCGTTTCTATGTGTACTATTGTAATGAGGGAAATGAAATTGTCAATATAAAAATGTAAAATTATGAAAATTTATGAAAAGTTTGAAACAAAAAATAATATGTTGTATAAATAAATGGAAAACAGGAGGTGACTTCATGTACACAAAAGAAGATGTACTTGCCTATGTAAATGAAGAGAACGTAACGTTTATTCGATTGGCCTACTTTGATATTTACGGTCATCAAAAAAATATTTCAATCTTACCCGATGAGCTTCCCAGAGCCTTTGCGGAAGGAATAAGCTTTGATGCCAGTGCAATAGCCGGGTTTGGAACCGATATCAAAAGCGATTTATTTTTGATGCCGGATCCTTCTACGTTATCCATTTTGCCATGGCGATCTTTGGATGGCTCGGTCGTTCGCATGTATTGCGATATACAATATCCGGATGGAACGCCTTTTGAACTGGATACACGCTATTTATTAAAACAGGCAGAGCAGTATGCCAAAGAGCAGGGAATCGAGATTCAGATCGGAACAGAATTCGAGTTCTATTTGTTTTTGACGGATGAAAAAGGACAAAACTCTCATATTCCTTTAGATACGGCAGGCTATATGGATATCGCTCCGGAGGATCAGGGTGAAGATGTACGAAAGGATATTTGTTTTACGTTGCAGGAAATGGGATTACATCCGGAGGCCAGTCATCATGAGGAAGGACCTGGACAAAATGAAATTGATTTTCGTTACAGTACGCCGTTGCAGGCAGCGGATGATGCGGCTACCTTTAAATGGGTCGTACGAACGGTCGCAAAGGCCAATGGTTTAATGGCCGATTTTGATCCCAAGCCTTTAAAGGAGCATAGTGGAAACGGTATGCATGTCAATGTATCGGTCAATGATTCCGGTCATTTGAATCAAACACGAGCCTTTATGGCCGGTATTTTATATCGCTTGCCGGAGATTACTTTATTTTTGAATCCCTGTACGGAAAGCTATCAGCGATTGGGAGAGTGCAAGGCGCCCAAATTTGTGACATGGTCTTATCAAAACCGCTCTCAGGCCATTCGTATTCCGGCCGTACGAAATCAGAAAAAACGAATTGAGCTTCGATCACCGGACTGTACCTCTAATCCTTACTTAGTTTATCTCTTGATCATTTATGCAGGCATCGAGGGTATATTGAAACAAAGAGAACCGTCAGATCCCGTGGATTTAAACTTATATCAGGCATCTACAGAAATAACATCTCATTTAACACCGCTTCCATCCTCACTTGAAGAATCCTCTGCCATCGCAAAAAACAGTGATTTTATTCAACGTGTGCTGCCAAAGGAAATACTAAAGAATTATTTAAAATAAGCGGGACTTAATTATGTCGAATATTCTTGTGGTTACTTCTGTAGAAAGCACACGAAAGGTCATTCAGGAAATCCTGCCGCGAACAATCTATCCATGGATTCAATTTGTGTCCTCTGCCATGGATGCCAAGAAACAGCTGCGACAAAGACGATATGATCTTTGTATTCTACAGCCGCCTTTAAAAGATGAGTTTGGTGTCCGTACAGCCAGAGAAATTGAAGTCGCGTTTTCTATCGGTGTTTTACTGTTGGTGAAAAATGATATTTATGATCAAATTTGTTTTCAGGTAAAGGAACAAGGAATTTTTGTGATGGCATTACCGGCCTCCCGGCAAATGTTACTACAGACGATTGCCAATGGCATGGCTGCACAAATTAAGATACAAGCTTTGACCAAACAGCTTCAAAAAGAAAAAAAGCGATTACAGGATGAAAAAATTATTTATCGTGCTAAACTGATACTGATCGAAAATTATCACTGGGATGAAAAGAAGGCGCATCATTACATTGAAAAGCTTGCCATGGATACATCACAAAAAAAGGTGGATATTGCTCGATCGATCATTGAAGGAGATTTACGATCATCATGAAAAAAATCACAAAGACAAACGCCATGCGTTTATTAGATACCAAGAAGCTGGACTATCAGGTGCACACGTATGAGCATAACGGTAATGAAGCAGTTGATGGCATACATGTGGCCGAAATTTTGGGACAAGATGAAAATTGTGTTTTTAAAACGTTGGTGACACAGGCCAATACAAGAGAGTATATTGTATTTATGTTGCCGGTTGCCAAGGAACTGGATTTAAAAAAATGTGCAAAAGCCGCCGGTGTAAAATCAGTTGATATGATTCATGTAAAGGACTTGTTATCGATTACAGGTTATATACGTGGGGGATGCTCACCTTTGGGAATGAAAAAAACATATCGTACTTTCATCGATGAATCTTGTTTACAACAAGAGCATATCTTTTTTAGCGGAGGCAAGATCGGGCTACAAATTGAGATGAAAACAACTGACTTTTTAAATCATTTTCCTGTAAATCATGCAGAGTTAACGAAATAGATTAGAAAAGACGCTACAAATTGCAGCGCCTTTTTAATGGTTTGAAAGCTTAAGAACGGTATCAAGGCTAAGGCCTGTCATATCGGCTATGAAATTGTGCTGGCAACCTTTGGATAACATATTTTGTGCTATTTCATAAGCCTTATTTGTTAAACCTTTTGAATAACCTCTTTGTTCACCTTTAATAATGCCTCTTCTTTCCCCTCTTCTTTCCCCTTTTTCAATGCATTCCTGTGTATATTCTTCTAATGCTTTACACATGCTGATAACACCCTCCTTTGTATGCTTTTGTATAAACTCTTGATTTAAATTCACAAATACATTGGCATGATAGAAGATATCCTCTTCTACGTTCTCCAGTAAGGAATCCGTGTATAAATTTTCCCATTTCTTTTGATATACATATTGTATGATACGAAAGAACTTCTGTAAATAAAGACACATAAAATCGATAGGATCACTGTTAATGTCAAACAGTTCCATCTGATAGTCGGGAATCTCTTTTGCGTTCCACTGATTATCGACCATGCACTCATACAATCTCTTACGATGTTCCCATTTTGATTCGCCCATGTAAAGGGTCAGGGAATAAACCGGGTACAACAGATGCAGTTTGGTATCGGTCTTGATCTGTTGATGGATACCGGCATACTTGTAGTTTAAGATACGAACGGGCATGTAGGGATCCTTCTTTCTTTGAAATTCAAGATGGAGAAAGAACTTGTTATCATAAAACATCAACAAATCATTTTCCTTACGAAATCCTAAATCATGATGTGTTTCCTTGTCATAGAGCGAAAGCTTGTCTGGATCCAGAAGTAACGCTTTTTTAAAATAGACGGTAGAAAACAGATCCGCAAAATATTGCTTATTGGAAAAGAACTCTTTTAAACAGAGATCATAGGGATTCACTGTCAAAATATCACCTTCTTTTCTTTTTATGAATGAATCCTGAATCAGCACTATATCTATTCCGGAAAAAAATAAGTACTACTATTTAATACGATAAAAAATCGAAAAACATTTAAAAAAACTTTAATTTTTTTGTATTGCGATTGAAATGGATTCAAGCTATAATATTTCTGTATTTAGACACGTGTAAAAATATATACATAAGGAAAAAATATTATGCGCTACAATTTAGAAAAAAGAAATCGATTCGCAATGCGTACATTGGATGCTTTTTCAAGTACGATGTTTGATCTATTGGAAACAAAAAGCTTTGAAACGATTATGGTTTCTGAGCTTTGTTCTTTAAGCAATTATCCCAGAGCTACCTTTTATAATTATTTTGAAGATAAATACGATCTCTTGGAGTATTGTTGGGATATTTTAAAATCAAAGGTTCGCTTGTATGATTTTAAAGATTTGGAAACGGATCATCGAATCTATGAAGTATTTGGTCGTATTTATGATTTTTTTGAACAGCGGCAGGAACGACTGTTTCGCATACTGGTACATAATTCTCTGGAAGGAGAGCTTTATACAAGATTTAAACAGTATGTGAAAGTACAGATTTTGGAAATTATGGATACGATTGATTTTTCAGATCATAATGGGCTGCCCAATCGATTATGGGCAGAGCATTATTGCAACACGATTCTTTTGGTGTTAGAGCATAGTTTTTTAAAGGAACAAAGAATTGATAAGGAGACGGCTGTTTCGTATTTAAGAATACTGCTGCAGAAATAGGAGAGAGAATATGTGGAGCGATAGAAGTGTATTTTATCAAATCTATCCGTTAGGAGCTTTTGGCTGTCCTTTTGAAAATGACTTTCAATCGGAAAGCCGAATTTTACGTATGAAAGACTGGATACCGCATTTAAAGAAGCTGGGTGTAGATTGTATCTTGTTTAATCCTGTGTTTGAAAGTCATACACACGGTTATGATACGATCGATTATAAAAAATTGGATAGTCGATTGGGAACGAATGAAGATTTCACATCTATATGCAGGCTATTACATGAAAATGGGATTCGTGTTGTTCTGGATGGTGTATTTAATCATGTAGGCAGAGGCTTTTTTGCGTTTCAGGATGTTTTGATGAATCGTGAAAACTCTTCCTATAAAGATTGGTTTTATATTAATTTCTGGGAGAATAATAATTACGATGATCATTTAAACTATCAAAATTGGGAAGGGAATAATAACCTGGTGAAATTGAATCTTCAAAATTATGAAGTTGTACAATATCTGCTGGATGTGATTTCCTTTTGGAGAAACGAGTTTCAAATTGATGGCTTACGCTTAGATGTAGCTTATTGTCTGGATCGAGAATTCTTAAAAACACTGCACAGGACTTGTAAGGAAATAGATCCTTCCTTTTTTCTGCTGGGAGAAACCTTACATGGTGATTACAATCAATGGGTCAATGCGGAAATGTTGGATAGTTGCACTAACTATGAATGTTATAAAGGATTATACTCCAGCTTTAACAGTGCCAACTTATTTGAGATCCTTCATTCACTTCATCGTCAATTTGGTAAAGATAACTGGTGCTTGTATCGAGGTAAGCACTTATTGAGCTTTGTGGATAATCATGATGTAGAGCGCATCGCATCTCAGCTTGTTCATAAAGAACATCTGTCATTGATCTATACGATGTTGTTTACGATGCCGGGCATACCGTGTTTATATTATGGAAGTGAATGGGGTATCGAAGGAAAGAAAAATTGGAACGATACCGAATTAAGACCGGAGATTTCGCATTTAGAATGGAATGCATTAACGGATCATATACAGAAGCTGATTTTGATCAAGCATGAACACGATGCACTTCATCAATGCGATTATCAACAGATTTATCTGACGAATACAGCCTGTATTTATCAAATGAAAAGTGAAAAAGAAACACTTTGGATTTGCATCAATATGAATCCGGACAATGTAGAAGTACCAATTGATTATCGGGGGCAGGCGAATAATTTGCTTACCCAAAGTCAGGTGGATATAAATGGGGTACTTTACTTAGAACCTAATTCATCGATGATCTTACAAATTTAAAAAAAAAGAGGGTTGCCGTTGTGGCAACCCTTTACTGTACAGATTTGAAAAGAAGATCGTTGTAATCTGGTAATGGCCAGAAATCTTTAGGAATGTTTTGTTCGATGGAATCCGTCAGTGTTCGTATGGCTTCCATAAGTGGCAACAATTCATCCGCTGCATATTGTGCTTTTTCTTTTTCACTGGCCGGCACTTTTTCAATCAAGTTTTCTAAAGTTTCCAGATGATTGGATACAAATTCCAATGGTTCATTGATGTTGAAAAGAATCTTTTCTTCCAGTGGAGAATTGATACCACTGGCTTTTTTTGTTTGTATGATCGTTGCCAGCTTTGCTTCGTATTCAAATACAGCCGGTAAGATTAGTTTTCGCAACATATAAGCCATCGTTCTTGCCTCAATCAAAACGACTTGATAGTAATTTTCCAGAAGAATGTTTTCGCGGGCATGGAGTTCATTGGCTGAATATACTTTATGTTTTTCAAACATCGCCAGATTTTTAGGAGCCGTATAATGCGGCAGAGCATCTGCCGTTGTCTTTAATTCCTGCAAGCCTCGTTTTTTGGCTTCCTGACGCCATTCTTCGCTATATCCATTTCCGGAGAAAAGAATTCGTTTATGTTCTTTGAGCGTTTTTTGAATCATGGAAATCACATGCTCGGTTCTTTGTTCCGGTGCATAGTTTTCCAGTTCATCGGCAAACTGTGTTAATTCTTCGGCTACGATCGTATTTAAAATCGTATTGGGACAGGAGATGTTCAAGGCTGATCCCAACATACGGAACTCAAATTTGTTTCCGGTAAACGCAAACGGAGAAGTACGGTTGCGGTCGGTGGAATCCTTGGAAATCGGCGGTAAGGCACTAACACCTAACTCCAATTTACGATTGGTGTTCTCCACATATTCTTTTCCTTGTTCAATTGCTTCCAGGATAGCGGTCAATTCATCGCCCAGATAAATGGAGATGATGGCCGGTGGTGCCTCATTGGCTCCCAGTCGATGATCGTTTCCGGCACTGGCAACGGAAAGTCTAAGCAAATCCTGGTATTCGTCAACTCCTTTGATGATAGCCGCAAGAATCGTCAAGAAACGAATGTTGTCTTTTGGATCATCACCGGGTTCTAAAAGATTTTCATGGCTGTCGGTACTAAAGGACCAGTTATTGTGTTTACCGGAACCGTTGACACCTTCAAATGGTTTTTCATGAAGCAGACAGACGAATCCATGATGGCGAGCTACCCGCTTTAAAACATCCATTGTGATCTGGTTTTGATCGTTGGCGCTGTTTACGGAGCTGAAAACCGGTGCTAACTCAAACTGGCAGGGAGCCACCTCTTTATGTTCAGTCTTCGCAAAGACACCCAGCTTCCAAAGCTCCTGATCAACTTCTTCCATATACGCTTTGACTCTTTCGTCAATATTACCGAAGTAGTGATCGTCTAGTTCTTGTCCCTTGACCGGTGGTGCACCAAATAAAGTACGTCCGGTAACCATCAAATCCAGGCGTTGTTTAAAGAGATTTTCATCGATCAGAAAATATTCTTGTTCCGGCCCAACGGTGATCGTGATCTTTTTGGTATGATAGCCCATCAGATTTAAAAGGCGAACTGCTGCTTTATCCAAAGCATCGATGCTTCGTAAAAGCGGAGTCTTCTTATCCAGCGAAGAGCCATCATAGCTGCAAAACAAAGTTGGTATATATAAGGTCTTTTCTTTGACAAAGGCAAAGCTTGTCGGATCCCATGCGGTATAGCCACGTGCTTCAAATGTGGCGCGTAATCCACCGCTGGGAAAACTGGAGGCATCCGGCTCTCCTTTGATTAATTCTTTTCCGCGAAAATCGCTGATTACAGAATTAGGACCGGTCGGATTGATAAAGGCATCGTGTTTTTCGGCCGTGATGCCGGTCATTGGTTGAAACCAGTGTGTATAGTGCGTTGCGCCCTTGTCCATGGCCCAGTCTTTCATGGCATTGGCAACGGTATCGGCAATTTCTTTAGGGAGCTCTTTTCCATGCTCCATGACATCGATCATCTGTTTATAGATCGCATGTGGTAAATAGCGTTGCATCGCAGCAGGCCCGAATACATCACATCCAAAAAATTCGTCAACAATCTTCATACAAATTCCTCCATTACGTTACTGTTATTTTACCAATTATTCACAATGAATAAAACTCTTTTCATCATTTCGGTTTTTCAGACTGGCTTCGATCAAGCCTACAAAGAGCGGATGGGCCCGGTTTGGGCGAGATTTAAATTCCGGATGGAATTGTACACCGATATAAAACGGATGCTTAATAGATTCAATTGCTTCCACAAGCTGCTTATCCGGACTGGTACCGGAAATCAACATTCCGTTTTGTTCAAAGTCACTGCGATAATAGTTATTGAATTCGAAACGATGGCGATGTCTTTCATCGATCATCTCCTGTTTGTACAAGCGGTTTAACAGACTGTCCGGACGAACGGCACAAGGATAGCTTCCTAAGCGCATCGTACCTCCTTTTCGCATCTCACTGTTCTGATCTTCCATAAAATCAATGATCGTATTTTTGCTTAGAGGATCAAACTCGTAAGAATTGGCATCGCTCAAACCTAAAACATGACGGGCAAAGGCGATGGCCATGATCTGCATACCCAGACAAATACCTAAATATGGAATGTTGTTTTGATAGGCATACCACGCTACATCGATCATTCCTTCTATGCCGCGATCCCCAAAACCACCAGGTAAGATAATACCATCGATATCTTTAAAGACTTCATCGAGATTTTGGTCTTCAATCTTTTCAGAATCGATCCATTTGATCTTTACATCGGCACCACATTTAAAGCCGGCATGATATAAAGCTTCGCTGACGCTTAAATAAGCATCGTGTAACGCAACATATTTTCCGACTAGGGCAATACGAACCGGTTCTTTGGCTTCTTTAATGGTTTGTACCATGGCTCTCCAGTCTTCCAAATCGGGTTGACGAACTTCTAAACCGACCTTTTGACAGATGATATCGGCTAAATTTTGTTCTTCCAACATTAACGGAACTTCATATAAAGAATCTAATGTTGTATTTTCAATGACACATTCTTTAGGCACATTACAGAATAAAGAGATTTTATCCGTTACGCTTTGCGGAATCTTTTCATCACAACGAGCAATGATGATATCCGGCGTAATTCCATAGGAACGAAGTTCCTTCACAGAATGTTGTGTCGGTTTGGATTTATATTCCTTGCTTCCGGAAATATAGGGAATATATGTTACGTGAATGAAGATGCAGTTTTGTCTTCCGACATCTAAAGCCACCTGTCGAATGGACTCTAAAAAAGGCTGGCTTTCGATATCACCGGTCGTTCCGCCGATCTCTGTGATCACAAAATCCGCTTGTGCATGTCGTCCGGCCTGAATGATAAAATTCTTGATCTCATCGGTAATATGCGGAATTACTTGTACAGTCTGTCCTAAATATTTTCCGTCACGTTCCTTATTTAATACATTCCAATAAACTTTTCCGGTTGTTAGATTGGAATAAGAGTGCAGGTTTTCATCAATAAAACGTTCATAGTGGCCTAAGTCCAAATCGGCTTCCAGGCCATCATCGGTCACAAAAACTTCACCGTGCTGAAAAGGCGACATCGTGCCGGGATCCACATTGATATAAGGATCCAGCTTCTGGCTTGTTACTTTATAGCCGCGCGCTTTTAAAAGTCGTCCTAAGCTGGCAGCACTGATTCCTTTTCCCAATCCGGAAACAACACCGCCGGTCACAAAAATATACTTTGTATCCATGGTTGATCACCTCAATTTCTAATGGAACTATTCTAGTAGAGAGCATGCTTAATGTAAAGAGAAAATGTAAAAAAATAAAGTTGATTTTCAAAGATATGTAAAAGATTACAAATCAAAATCATTCATTTGAAGGCAATGCACATATAAATAGTAGAAATTCCTTGATTTCTTGAGTTGCGTTAGATTTTGAAGTACAATACTGCATAGGTGGTGAACCGAATGAAACAAAATGGAAGAGCCTTAGAATCTATGATCAAGCGACTGATTTTGTTTACAGCTGTTTTGATCTTACTGATATTCAATGCCAGTCTGATTTATGATTTTTTGATGCGCCTGATTGCGATCTGTTATCCTTTTATTTTTGGGGCAGGTCTCGCTTTTATCTTTAATATTGTCTCGAATGGATTGATGAAATATGCTGGTTTATGGTTCCATGTCAAAGATACGACAGGACCTAGGGCCATTGCCAATATCCTTGCCATTATTTTTGTCTTTTCGATTATATTAGGCTTTGTGTTTTTATTGAGTCCGCAGTTGTTAGATTCTATTCAAAGCATCGTAGAACAGATGCCAAATGCGTTAAATCATTTTTACGCCTGGCTTTTAGATGTCACAAAACCAATTGAATCGATTCATGAACCATTACTGGATATGCGTTCTTCTTTAAGTGATATGGATAAGCTGGCGGATATGTTGCCCGGATTGTTTGGTTGGGTCTTTTCCGGTGGTGCCAACGGTATTTTTGATTCGATTTACTCCGCATTGACAACTACGTTTTCCGTTGTGGCCAGTGCCTGTATCGCGATCATGTTTTCTTTTATCTTATTATTCAACAAGAAAACGTTTGTTCGTGAATTAAAAGCTTTATTAAAGGCTTACATTCCCAATCCCTATTATGATAAGACGATGCACGTATGCTCGATTGTCAAAAAGACATTTACAAGTTATATTGCCGGAACCAGCTGTGAATGCTTGATTCTGGGAACACTGGTTTTTATCGGCTGTACGATCTTTCAGATTCCTTATGCACTGCTTACCGGTATCATCGTTGCGATCGGTGCTTATGTCCCTATGTTTGGAGCTTTGGTCAGTGCTATTTTGGCATCCCTGTTTATTGCGGTTGAAAACCCGATGAGTGCCATTTACTTTCTGATCTTGTTTATTTGTATTCAACAAGTCGAAGGCAATTTCATCTATCCAAATGTTGTAGGAAGAAGTGTAGGACTTCCGCCGATGTATGTGATCGTTGCGGTAACTGTAGGTGGCAGTCTTGCCGGTATTCTGGGAATGATCATCTTTATTCCGATCTGCTCATGTATCTATCAGCTGTTGGGAGAAGATATTCGAAAGCGGATCAAATACAAAGATCAAATTAAAAACTCTTAGGAGTTTTTTTTTATACAGCGGGCATGGTACAATTGAGACGGTTTGGAAGTGAGAATTATGAATCGATGTGCATTGACGATTCGCATGTTGATGATATTAAGGGCAACGGGAACAAAATACCCGGTAAGTACCCGTGTTTTAGCACAGGAGCTGGAAACAAATCCTCGAAATATTCGTGAATTTAAAAAAGAGCTGGTGACAGCCGGTTTTAATATCATTGAAAAGAAAGGGCCTTATGGCGGTTATATGTTGGATGAAGAACAGCTTATGCCGGTCACTCGTTTGACAGAAGAAGAAATGGCAGCCTTGGAAGAAGGTATTTCTTTTATGAAAGGACATCCGGAAGTTTCTTTTTATCCGGCCTATCGCAGTGCAATGGATAAGGTGCTTGATGTCAGTCATCAAAAAGTGCCGGTTTCTATACGCTATTTGGAAAGTCCGGGTGAAAAGCTATCTGTCAACCTGCAAAGAATGTTGGATCTTGCGATGGAAGCGATTCTTCAACATCGAATTTTACTGTTGGAATATCAGGGGACTAAAAATGAGACCTGCCTGTCTTTTGAATTGGATCCCTATGATGTGATCCATTATCGCAATACGTATTATCTGGTTGGCTTTTCCCATTTGCGCAAGGAATATCGTGTCTATCGCTTCAGTGAAAAGCGCATGCGATCGCTAAGAAAGACCAAAGATACATTTCTGTGGGATTCGCAATATCAGCTGATGTCTATCATCAGTCGTTTTGGGATCATCAAAAATGATTTTAAGCGTGTGAAAGTGCTGGTCCAAAAAGATCAAGTCGATCGTTTTGAAGAATATAAAGGCTGGGGCGTTGAATTGAAAAAAGAAGCTGAAACGCCTCGTGGTATTCTCTATAGCTTCAAGAGTCCGGATCGTTATGAGCTCTATCGTCAGATTTTTTCTTTTGATGGCAAAGTAACGATTGTAGAACCCGAAAGCTATCGGGAAGAATTTACATCAAAAATTCGTGCTTTTTTAGAAACAGGTGAACCTTATGATGATTCATGTTACTGATATCCTGCATGCGCTTTGCTGTGAAAAGTATGCCTGGAACATTTATCATAAAATCAGTCTTCCTAAACAATATTTCCATATGATTGAACCATTCTCCTCTTTGTGGAAAGCATATTTAGGATTGGAGGATGCCGTATGTGGACAAGTTGGGGATACCAATGAGATGACTATGGCGAAAATGAAAGATACATCCGTGATTCTCTTTGCCCGTTTCTCTTATGATGAATGTCGAACACAGATTCCTGTATTGATAAAAAGGGAAGAGGGATATCATGCGATCTATCCGTATTTGAGTTGTTATCCCAGGGAAAGTGAAGCCTTTCGCATGAAATTAAATGATCTGATTGCCCAAAAGGCCGGGATATCGATCGTATCGCATGAAATTATCTACATACAGAAAGATTATGTGCGTAAGGAAGACCTGGATCTTCATTCTTTGTTGGTAAAAGGGGACTGTTTCTTCAACCGTCGAAATAATCCATCAAAGAATATCGATTCGCGTGTGCAAGCTATTGATGTCGATTTGGATGCCTGCATTGCCAAGACCAAAGAGATCGTAGCTCAAAGCGAAATCAACATGGAGCGAAATAAGAATTGTACGGCCGGAAGACGGTGCAGTTATTATGCTTCCTGTTTTGATGATTCGGTTTTGCCGGATGATTCCGTTTTGTTTTTGACGACTTCACAAAATAAACTGGAAGCGTATCGGCAGGGATTGCGTCACATTTCTCAAATGGATATCGATCAGCTGGAAGGCTATCGCTTACAGTATGCACAGTTCATGGCAAGTCGCAATGGCTTTTTTATGGATCGACTGGCCTTGTCACAATGGCTGGATAAGGTAAAATATCCGATCAGTTATTTAGATTTTGAGTGGGATACCTTTGGCATACCACCTTATCCGAACATGAAACCATTTGATGTACTTTGTTTTCAATACAGCCTGCATATTGAAACTCGTAAAAAAGAATTGGAACATCGTGATTTCTTTGGCACCAGTGATTGTCGTAAAGCATTTATCGAATCGTTACTTAACGATCTTCCATCCGAAGGTTCGATCCTTGTCTATAATATGGAGGGGGCTGAAAAATTACGATTGATGCAGCTTGCTGAACAGTTTCGGGAATATGCCGATCGCCTAAAAGCAGTTTGCGATCGTATGATGGATCTATCTAAACCATTTGAAACCGGAATCTATTATGACAATCGTATGCGAGGTCATTATTCTTTAAAAAATGTATTGCCTGTTTTTACCGATGAAGTTTCTTATAAACAACTGGCGATCCATGATGGTTTAAATGCGGTGCATGCCTATCGTACGATCGAACAGGCCAGTGTGGCGGATCAAAAAAAGATTCGCGAGGATATTCGAAATTATTGTCGAATGGATACTTATGCGGAATATGTGGTGTATCATGGATTGATAAATCAGATTAAGGAGGAAGAAAATGCCTAATATCATTACTCATACATTATTTGCCAATGAGTTTTTAGAAGATGCCAGTACCAGTTTACAAGAATGGCTGTTACCTAGAAAACAATTGGTGGAAATTGGTGCCAACGGTCCGGATTTTTTGTTCTTTCATGGTTTAAGTCCAACCAGAGCGTTTCAAAAGACACCGTTAAGAAAATTAGGAAGCAAAGTGCATTCGCAACATATACGTGAGTTTTATCAATGTGCGCTTGCCTGTATTCGTAAGGAAAAAGACAAAGAGATTCAAAAAGATATGACGGCCTATTTGATGGGACATTTGATGCATTGGTCGCTGGATTCAACGGCGCATCCGTATGTGTATTATCGAACAGGATGTAAAAGTGCACAAAGCAGCTGGTGGCATCATCGCTTTGAATCTTTGATCGATGCGATCATGTTGAAGGTCAAAAGAGAACAGACGATTCAGGATTTCAAGGCTTATATGATCACAGATGCTTCTTTAGAACAAGTGCGGGCGATTGCACGTATTTATGTGCCGGTGGCAAGACAAATCTATGGTGTGGATGTCAAACCGCATCAAATTTTAGAAAGCATAGAAGACTGGAATTTTATGCAGAAGGTCTTTTACGATGCCTCGGGTAAAAAATTTCATTTCTTTCACAATATCGAAAAACTGACAAATACAGAAAGCGCTGTTTCGGGCTTCTTTGTGCCCAATCAACCGGAAGATCCATTTGATACAATCAATCTGTTACATAAAGAATGGGTACATCCCTGCGATGAGGAGATCAAAAGTACAGAAAGCTTCTTTGATTTGTATGATAGAGCGATGGATAAAGCCTTTAAGGTGAATGCGTTACTTTTGGAGTGCCTGGAGGATTCGACCAGGGATGAAGATTTTTTAAGCTTTATCGGACAGAAGGATTACGATACCGGACTGGAAGAAAAGCTTCCAATGGTTCATTTTGATTTGGTCTATAATTCTAAATGATAAAAAATGTAATAAATTTTCAAAGTTTTATGATATAATTTTCAACGGGTGAGGAATGTTATGTATAAAATATTGAAAAAAGAAGCTTTAAATCCGACTGTAACTCGTATGGTAATCGAAGCGCCTTTTGTAGCCAAACGAGCTAAAGCCGGCCAGTTTATTATTTTACGTGTTCACAAGCGGGGAGAACGTCTTCCTTTGACGATTGCCGACAGTAATCCAGAAAAAGGTACGGTTACGATCATTTTCCAGGTTGTCGGTGAAACGACCATGCTTTTAAACGCACTAAATGAAGGAGATTGTTTAAAAGATTTCGCCGGTCCTTTAGGTAAACCAAGTGTGATCGATGGAAATAAGAAGGTTTGTATCATCGGTGGTGGTGTTGGATGTGCCATCGCTTATCCGACTGCCAAGGCTTTTCATGAAGCGGGTGCTGATGTGACAACGATCGTTGGTTTTCGAAACAAAGATCTTGTAATCCTGGAAGAGGAATTTAAGAAAGTCAGTGATGCCTATTATCTAATGAGTGATGATGGTTCTGTTGGAGAAAAAGGCTTAGTTACCAATAAGCTGGAAGACTTGATCACAGGCGGTGAAAAATTTGACGAAGTTGTGGCTATCGGTCCGATCGTCATGATGAAATTTGTCTCTTTAACAACAAAGAAATACAATATTCCAACTACGGTATCAATGAACCCTGTGATGATCGATGGTACCGGAATGTGCGGTGGTTGTCGTTTGAAGGTTGGAGATGAAATCAAGTTTGCCTGTGTAGATGGACCAGATTTTGATGGCCATTTAGTTGATTTTGATCAGGCTATGGCTCGAAATACGGCTTATAAAAGCTTTGAAGCACATAAGCGAGATGAAGCTTGTCATCTTCTGAATAAGGAGGTTGAATAATATGCCAAATATGCGTCCGGATAAAGTTGCGATGCCGGTTCAGGATCCGGCTGTTCGTATCACAAATTTTGATGAAGTTGCTTTAGGATATACGCCGGAAATGGCGGTTGAAGAAGCAACTCGCTGCCTGCATTGTAAACATCAGCCTTGTGTAAGCGGCTGTCCTGTGAATATCCATATTCCGGATTTTATTGAAAAAGTAGCGCAGGGAGAGTTTGAAGAAGCATATAAGATCATTTCTTTGACCAGCACATTACCGGCTATTTGCGGTCGTGTCTGTCCACAGGAAAATCAATGTGAAAAAGTCTGCGTTCGCGGTATTAAAAATGAGCCGGTTGCGATCGGTCGTTTGGAACGATTTGTTGCCGATTATCACAGAGAACATAACGACACACCTTTTGAAAAACCACAGTCAAATGGTCATAAGGTGGCCATCGTAGGTGCCGGACCTGCCGGATTGACCTGTGCCGGAGACTTGGCCAAGCTGGGATATCAGGTAACGATCTTTGAAGCCCTTCATGTTGCCGGAGGTGTATTGATGTACGGTATTCCGGAGTTTCGTTTACCAAAGGAAATCGTGCAAAAAGAAATCAGCCACTTAAAAGAATTAGGTGTAGAAATCATCACAAACTTTATTGTGGGGCGTTCTGATTCCATCGATTCTATTATGGAAGAAGGCTATGAAGCTGTATTTATCGGTTCAGGTGCTGGTCTTCCTAACTTTATGGGATTACCTGGAGAAAACTTGATCGGTGTTTATTCGGCCAATGAATTTTTAACACGTATCAATTTGATGAAAGCATATCAGGAAGACAGCGATACACCGGTACAACATCCTACCAAATGTGTTGTCGTAGGTGGTGGAAACGTTGCCATGGATGCGGCTCGATGTGCCAGACGTCTAGGCGCTGAGGTGCATATCGTATATCGCCGAAGCATGGAGGAACTGCCGGCTCGAAAAGAAGAGGTTGAGCATGCCGAGGAAGAAGGTATCATCTTTGATCTTTTATGCAATCCGGTTCGTGTTATCGGTGACGATCAAGGCTGGTGTAAACAGATCGAATGTATTCGTATGGAACTAGGTGAACCGGATGAAAGCGGAAGAAGAAGACCGGTGCCGATCGAAGGTTCTAATTTCACTATTGATATCGACTGTATGATCATGGCCATCGGTACAAGCCCGAATCCATTGATTCGTCATACGACAAAAGGCCTGGAAGTCAATCGAAAAGGATGTTTCATTTGTGATGAAGATGGTTTAACTTCCCGTGAAAATATTTATGCCGGAGGCGATGCGGTTTCTGGTGCAGCCACTGTTATCAATGCGATGGGAGCCGGAAAAAGAGCAGCCGCTGCCATTGATAAGAAATTAATGAGTGAATAGGAATGTCTGAAAAGGCATTCTTTTTTATGGTCAAATGAATAGAAATAATTTGTGCTGCCATGATACATAGATTTCCCTGTATAGGAAGGTAACAATGAAAAGTTTCTGTATATCTTCTATTTAGAAACTTTGGTGGTTACATCAAAACAAACACATCGATTTTTTAAATTGACAGTTAGGATATCCATCAAAAAAAGGTGCAAGTACTTTTTAGAAATCATAATGTACTGATTGTGATCTGTTTGCTTTATGGCTGGTTTGGGGCAGGTTCTTTTGCGTTTAGTCGATTATTTTTGATTTATTTTATATGTGTGACCTGTTATGGTGCCATAACTCGTCAAAAATCGCTTCTTTTTAAGCGACTTCTTTAGCAATATTGGCTTTCATTATAAGTTTATTGTTGTAAATTTTGTTTTTTTATTTGGTTTTTACAAATGAAAGGGTTTACATTTTATGAAAGCAGGTGTACTATAAAGACGAATAAAGTTGAAATAAGGCTCAATTTCAACAACTCACATACTTACATCCTTCCTTATTGTGTGTGAGACAATTTATTCATATCGATTCCTTTCGATACTTGATAAAAAGCACTCTTAGAGTGCTTTTTATCTGTTTTATGCAAAGAAATATATTTTTTTCATAGTAGATGTTATACTCCTTTCAAGAATGAAGAAGAGGAAATCTATATGCGTTTAGAGACTATCATCAAAAAAATTTCGGAAGATCCAAGAAATCAAGAATTTACAGAAAGAGGTATCTTACCGATTCTGCAGGTTGATCCACAGGCAAAAATCTGTATAATCGGGCAGGCGCCGGGAAGACAGGTGGAACAAAATGGGATTCCTTTCCATGATAAATCAGGGCAGACTTTAATGGAATGGATGGGAATCTCCGCTTCGATTTTTTACTCTAAGCAGATTGCCATTGTACCTATGGATTTTTATTATCCGGGAAAGGGAAAGACCGGGGATCTTCCACCACGGCCCTGGGTTGCCGATACTTATCATAAAAAGCTTTTTGATAATATGCCTTCTGTAGAAATGACCATTTTAGTGGGAAAATATGCGATGGCACATTATCTACAGCACTCGATGAAGAAAAATTTAACCGAAACTGTACGCTCTTTTTCAGAATATCTACCTTTGTATTTTCCTATTGTGCATCCGAGTCCATTGAACTTTCGCTGGCAACAAAAGAATCCATGGTTCAAACAAGATGTACTACCGGTATTGCGTACAAAAATTGCTGAAATTTTATCTTTGGATGAAGAATGAAAAAAAATAGGATTTTCTAAGAAATTTAGGAACCATTTTGATATAATGGAATGGCTAAAAGGGGGAGAACAGATGGCCTATTATCATATTCTTAGACAAAGACGAATGGATTTAAATCTCACTATTGAATATGTATCCAGTCAGACACGTCTGGCTCCGCAGTATATTCAGGCCATTGAAGAACATAATCTTGATGTTTTCTCGGATGACTTTTCGTTTGTCCGGTACTTTGTTCATGCGTATTGTGATGCAATCGGTGTCAACTGGAGCGTGATCAGTCAGGAAGTGGATGCGGATATCAATGATTATGCGCGTAAGCGTTCCATGGCTTTAAGTCAGGCGCAGCGTAAAATCGTACAACAGATGCCGAATCGTTCATCGGTTTCAAAACGAAAACATCCGTCACATAGTCGTTTTCAAAAGCGGGTTTCGGCCATATCGCGAAATTTACAGTTTCGAAACCGGAAGAATCTTCAAAAAATCCTGCTTGCCGGTGTCGCATTGATTGTTTTGGCGGCCGGCGTCAGTTTTTGGCTGGATGCTCGTTCTGCCAGTCAGCAGGCACAACAGGAAAGCCAGCGTCAGGAAGAGTTGCGTCAAAAAGAAGAGGAAACTGATCGTCTTGCCAAACAGCGCCAGCAGGAAAGAGAAAATCAGTCCTTGAAGTTTAAGGTCATGGATGCCTCAACTAACGTGTTCCAGCTTTCCAATGTATTGGAAACGACAAAAAGCTTTACTGTGAAGATTGAACTGCCGCAGGAGAGTACGGTAGTGATTTATAAAGATGATGTACCAATGGATGAAGACAATGTAGATACAGTTTATACGGATACCTTTGAACAGGAAATTGAAGTAAGTGAAGCTTGTCGCATCAGCATTGAAATCGGAAATTATGTTGCCGAAGGGACGACTATTACGATTGCCGATCAAACGGTGACCTTTGATCCTACCTATTGGGCACAGGGAATGCCGGCTACACTCTATGTGGATGTAGTAAGCAATGAAACGGCAACCAGTCAGGAAAACCAGAGTACAGAGGAGACAAATTATGAACTTACCGAATAAACTGACCATGCTGCGGATCGTGATGGTACCGGTTGTGGTATTGATCTATCTGTTGATACCGCAAGATTTTTGTATTGTATCGCAAACCAATGGACTGGCATTGCGGGATATTTTAGCTTTTCTGGTCTTTGCGGCTGCCAGCTTTACAGACATGTTAGATGGACAGATCGCTCGTAAACAGCATTTGATTACCTCGTTTGGTAAATTTGTCGATCCGATTGCGGATAAGATGCTGGTGAATACATTGTTGATTTTATTGGTTTATACGCATCAGGCCAATGTTGTGGCAGTATTATTGATGATTGCTCGCGATCTTGTGGTTGATGGTCTTCGTATGCTTGCTTCGCAGCACGGAAAAGTTGTCAGTGCCGGCTTTTTTGGTAAACTGAAAACGGTATTGCAGATGTTTGCGATCGTGTTCTTATTATTAAAGAACTGGCCGTTTGTCTATATTGGATTACCGGTTGATCAGATTTTGTTATGGGCAGCTACCCTCGCAAGCTTGTGGAGCGGTTTTGTCTATTTTGTACAGTTAAAAGATTATGTATTGGAGAGCATATAATGAGTGCACAAGAGCTTGTAAAGTTATGTACCAGAAAAAAGCGGACGATCGCATCGTGCGAAAGTTTGACTGCCGGTCTATTCAGTGCTGAAATTGCCTCTGTACCTGGTGCCAGTAAAGTACTCAAGGGTGGCATTGTCACATATTTTACAGAAATCAAGGAAAAAGTAGTCGGTGTCGATGCAGAAGTGATTTCAAAATACGGTGTCGTTTCTAAAGAATGTGCGGATCAAATGGCTCAAAAGACACGGGAATTGTTAGAGAGCGATTACTGCGTTTCCTTTACCGGTAATGCCGGTCCGGATACGATGGAGGATAAGCCGGCTGGTTTAGTCTATTGCTCGATCGCATCCAAAAAAAATGTCAAAAATTTTAAATTATTTCTGGATCACAAAAGCCGTAATGAAGTACGAAAAGAGGCGGTTGAGATCATGATCCAGAATCTTATACAGGAAATCACAAAGGAGTAAAAAATGCCAAAAGAAGAAAATAAAGATAAATTACTACATGATGTATTGAATGAAATTGAAAAGGAATATGGAAAAGGCGCAGTCATGAAGCTGGGCGATCGTGCAGCAGTGGATGTAGAACCGATCCCCAGTGGAAGTTTACTGTTAGATCAGGCTTTAGGAATCGGCGGTTATCCAAAAGGTCGTATTATTGAAATCTTTGGACCGGAATCAAGTGGTAAAACGACATTGGCCCTGCATGCGATTGCACAAGTGCAGAAAATGGGCGGTCGTGCAGCGTTTATCGATGCCGAAAATGCGATTGATCCTGTTTATGCCCGTAATTTAGGTGTTGATATTGATGAGTTGATCCTTTCACAGCCGGATTCCGGTGAACAAGGGTTAAACATCATGTTGATGTTGATTGAAAGTGGTGCTGTTGATCTGGTTGTCGTAGATAGTGTTGCCGCTTTAGTTCCTCAGGCTGAATTAGATGGGGAAATGGGCGATCTGCAAGTTGGATCTCAGGCTCGTATGATGTCTAAGGCCATGCGTAAACTGGCTGGTCTAATGAATCATAATGAATGTACGGCGATTTTTATCAACCAGCTGCGTGAAAAAGTCGGAGTTGTGTATGGAAACCCGGAAACGACACCGGGAGGACGTGCTTTAAAATTCTACAGTTCAGTTCGTATTGATATTCGTAAGGCCGATGCGATCAAAAACGGATCGGATATTGTAGGAAATAAGGTACGGGTAAAAGTGGTGAAGAATAAGGTGGCTCCACCATTTAAACAGGCAGTATTAGAAATCATCTATGGTGAAGGCTTGTCTTATATTTCTGAATTATTAGATTTGTGTGTTGATGCCGATATTGTAAAGAAAAGTGGTGCCTGGTATAGCTTCGAGGGTGAAAAGATCGGACAGGGCAAAGAGGCCGCCAAAGAATACATCAAACAAAATCCGGATTTTAAAGAGAAGCTGGAAACCTTATTGAAAGAAAAAAACGAAGAAGTTCAGGAATAGAACTTCTTTTTTTGTGATATACTTAAAAAAATGAAAAGAGTGAAAACTATGGCAAAGCTAAATAAAAAAACATTTTCGCCTATTTCTTCCTCATCCATTCAAGATCCTGTCGTATTCGTTGTCGATATGATCAATGGGTTTATCGAAGAAGGGGCACTGCATGATAAAAGAATTAGAGCTATCGTGCCGGCTATCCAGAAGCTGTTACAAACGCTGGATTGTCCATCGATCTTTGTATGTGATCAACATGATCCGGATGCCAGAGAATTTCAATCGTATCCAACGCATTGTGTAAATCATACACGGGAATCGGAAATCATTGATGCGCTTAAACCGTATGTCAAAGAGTGTTTTTTCAAAAACAGTACCAACACTTTCTTTTGTTCTGATTTTTCGTCTTTTTTATCGAAGATCGATCAATACAAGGATATTGTGATTACCGGCTGTTGTACTGATTTATGCATACTTCAATTCGCATTGAGCTTGAATGCATGGTTAAATGAACACAACAAAAAAGAACATCGTGTACTATTGCCAATCGATTGTGTGGAAACGTATGATATTCCTTCGGTACATGAAGCGGATTTCTGGAATAAAGTGGCGATTGAAAATATGGTGGCCAACGGCATCGTGTGTGTAAGCCAGATCATGGAGTGAGAGTATGAAAGAGTTAAGAAATCTAAGTCTTGTGATGGACTTTTATGAACTGACGATGAGTCAGTGTTATTTTAATCAAAATAAAGATCAGGAAGTAGTTTTTGATCTGTTTTATCGAAATAATCCCGATAACGGAGGATTGTGCTTGTTCTGTGGATTGGAGCAGGTCATAGAATATGTAAAAAATCTGCATTTTGAAAAAGAGGATATTAATTATTTACGATCGCTTCATCAATTTTCCGAAGAGTTTTTAGACTATCTATCGACGGTACGCTTTACCGGTGATATTTATGCGATTCCGGAAGGAACTCCGGTTTTTCCACATGAACCTTTAGTACGTGTTAAAGCGCCGATCATTGAAGCGCAGCTGGTAGAGACGGCTTTACTTTTAGCACTGAACCATCAAACTTTGATTGCGACCAAGGCTAGACGTATCGTACAAGCCTCTGAAGGTAGAGCTGTGATGGAGTTTGGAGCCAGACGTGCTCATAACTTTGATGCGGCTATCTATGGGGCCAGAGCAGCTTACATTGCCGGTTGTGCCGGCAGTGCCACAACGTATGCCGGAAAGGAGTATGGCTTACCGGTATTAGGAACCATGGCTCATTCTTTTATTCAAAGCTTTGATAGTGAATACGATGCGTTTTTATTCTATGCCAAGACGTATCCGGATCAGTGTACGCTTTTGATTGATACATATTCAACGCTAAAGAGTGGAATCAAGAATGCCATTCGTGTTGCCAAAGATTATCTGGAACCAAATGGATATCGATTAAAAGGCGTTCGTATCGATTCCGGTGATATGGCGTATTTATCAAAACAGGTGCGTAAAGAACTCGATGCGAACAGCATGCAGGATTGCGGCATTGTCGTAAGTAATTCTTTGGATGAGTATGTAATTGAATCTTTGATTCATCAACAAGGTGCCAAGATTGATTCTTTTGGTGTCGGAGAAAACCTGATCTGTTCAAAGAACTCTCCTGTCTTTGGGGGTGTGTATAAACTGGTTGCGATCGAAAAAGACGGAGAGATGATTCCTAAAATCAAGATCAGCGATAATGTCGAAAAAGTTACCAATCCGGGATTGAAGAAGGTCTATCGAATCTATGAGAAAGATACCGGTATGGCGCAGGCCGATCTTATGGCTTTGGAACATGAGGTTTTAGATGATCAAAAAGATTTAACGATCTATCATCCGATGTCACGTTGGAAATATAAGGTGATCGAAGGTGGCACGTATGAGCTTCGTGAGCTGTTGGTACCAATCTTTTTACGCGGAAAGGTTGTTTATCAATGTCCAAGCTTAGATGGTATTCGTGAGTATTCAAAAAGAGAGCTGGATACCATTTGGGAAGAAATCAAACGTTTTGCCTATCCACAGGAATACTATGTAGATCTGACAAAAGATTTACTGGATCTAAAATTAAAATTATTGAATGATCATAAATAAAGAGAAC
Source organism: Faecalicoccus sp. LCP19S3_E2 (assembly GCF_052121255.1). Lineage (NCBI taxonomy): Bacteria > Bacillati > Bacillota > Erysipelotrichia > Erysipelotrichales > Erysipelotrichaceae > Faecalicoccus > Faecalicoccus sp. LCP19S3_E2. The sequence goes on from NZ_JBQKEP010000003.1 coordinate 60,265, forward strand.
TGTCGCTATGGCAGTTCTTTTTTAAATAATTCATCTTTGATCATATCGTCAATCAAGCGAAAACAAAGTGTTTCATACCCTTGATGATCGTAGAGCATTTTATGATGCGCTCCTTCAATCAGTATCAATTTACAGGGATTCTTCATTCTTTTATACACGTTTTGCGAGCTTTCATACGGAATGATTTCATCGGATGTCCCATGTAAGATAAGCGTTGGGGCATCTACGTGATCAATGGAATCTTTATATTGATCGACGATACGCATAAAGGTACGAGTGGGTAAAGACTCAGTCGATTTTTTCTTGCCTAAGTTTTTGAGCGTAGCCAAAGAATGCTGAGCAACTTTTTGAAGATCCAGGTATTGAAAAGCCGGGGCTACCAGTATTAATTTTTTGACAGGATAGATCGTAGCCAGATAACTGGCAATAACACCTCCCATAGAAAATCCAATCAGAACTAATTCTTTATCTTGTTCCAGACACTTTTTTACCTGTATCTCACATCGCTTCATCCATTTCTTTTCATCTGTATCCTGCTCATTTTGAAGATCATAAATGTCAAAAAGATGAACCTGACAAGAACGTTTTTCTAAATATTCTTTCATTGCATCGAATTCATGATGTCGATTTTTACCAAAGCCGTGAATAGCTAAGACTTGTATTTTTTTCTTTTTGCGAAATCCAAACATATTTAACCTCTCTATACATTTTATACGGAAATCGCTATAATATCTATGGAAAATACTACTATGAAAGCAACACTATTGATTAAAAATATTGAAAATTTATATACATGTGATAAAGAATTTCGTATTCTTTCACGTGCTTATATCGCCATCCATCACGATAAGATCATCGATGTCGGTATCGGTTCCTATAGTCAATGGATAGATAGTGCGACACGAGTGATCGATGCGGTTGGTGAGATCGTATTACCGGGCTTTATCGATGTTTCTTTTACCGGTTTTGCCAAGGTGCGTTTAGGCGATCAGCTGCGGGAAAACAGTACCGCACTTTTTGCGATGCGTCAAAATGGCATCCTGACCTTACTTACAAAAAATCCTAAGATCCAGCGAAAAGAGTTAAGTCAGGATGTATTTATACAGAAGAAAGAAGCGCCATATCCGATTCTTCAAAGAGAAGCACAATATAAACTTACAAAGCCATCTAAGTTTTTATTATCCTGCGGCTTTGGTTTGCCCAACAGTTATGTATATTCCTTTCAACCGCTTTGTTACGCATTGTTTAATACACACCATGTAGATAAAAGAACACTTTTAGAATCTATGACTTCTTTGCCGGCTGCTTGTTTTGATCTAAATGACAGAGGAAACATTCAAAAAGGAATGTTGGCGGATCTTTTGATCTTACAGGTACCGACGATCGAACATTATTTTCAAACATTGGGTCGTCCATTGATTCATCGTATGATTAAAAACGGAATTCAGTTTTATCCGGAATGGATGGTTTGTTGAGAGTTTATGAAAAATTTTCAGAAAATGTTTGACATTCTTTCATTGGATTGGTATTATCTATCCATAAATTGATGTTGAAAAGAAGAGTACTTACAGTATTTCTTTGAGAAGAGAGTCCTTGTATGCTGAAAGAGGATAAAGAAATCTGTTGGGAACATGGTCTTGGAGTTGCAAAGTCGATATTTAGACTTTGACGGGTTCACCCGTTATCGTGATAGAGTATGATGGTACTTAATGAGGTAAGATGAGTGATCATTTTACGAAGATAGGTGGTAACACGAAGTTTCAGCTTTCGTCCTATTAGGATGAAAGCTTTTTTTATAGAAAGAAAGGGTGAAAAAATGATACGTTTGGAACATGTTACAAAAACCTTTTTGACCAAGAATGGAAATGTTCATGCCGTAAAAGATGTAAGCCTGGAAATACAGGATGGTGAGATCTTTGGAATCATCGGATTTTCCGGTGCCGGCAAATCAACACTCGTTCGCTGTATCAATTTATTGGAAAAACCAGAATCGGGATCGGTCATTTTTGAAGGGAAAGATCTTTTAAAACTGAGTGATAAAGAACTTCGGGCACAACGCCAACAAATGGGAATGATCTTTCAACACTTTAATTTGATGCGTTCACGAACCATTTATGAAAACATTGCCTTTCCTTTGCGTCATATGCGATTAAAAGAAGACGAGATCGAAAAACGTGTCATGTCTTTATTAGAGCTGATTGAGCTGAAGGATCGAAAGGATTCTTATCCCAGTCAGTTAAGTGGGGGACAAAAACAACGTGTTGCGATTGCCAGAGCTTTGGCCTCCCGCCCTAAAGTTTTGTTGTGTGATGAGGCGACATCGGCATTAGATCCACATACCACACAACAAATCTTACAGCTGATCAAGCGAATCAATAAAGAATTGAATTTGACGGTTATTTTGATTACGCATGAGATGGCAGTCGTTAAGGATATTTGTGATCGTGTTGCGGTCATGGAAGATGGAAAAGTCGTAGAGGAAGGAAACATCGTGGATGTATTCTCACATCCAAAGATGCCTGTTACAAAGAATTTCATCAATACGACAAACAACTTGGGAAAAATACAAGATCTGTTAGACAGCAATCATCCGCTGGTGCAGATTGAAAAGAATCAAAAGTTGGTGAAATTAAGCTATCAAAGCACAAATACGAAAGAAGCGCTGATCTCTACATTATCTAGAGAATATGATGTCGATTGTTCGATCATCTTCGGAAATGTGGAAATTGTTCATGAGGTTCCATTAGGCGTCTTAGTTTGTGTGTTGACCGGCAGTGATGAAAATATTGAAAAAGCTCTGGAAATCTGTCGTCAAAATAAAGTAAGTGTGGAGGTGATGAAGTGATGATGAATTTTCTCATCCAGATCATGCCAAATTTGATCGATCGAATCGATGTCTTTGGCGATGCGATCATTGAAACCTTATTGATGGTATTGATCAGCGGTGCTGTTTCAGCCCTCTTTGGTATCGTATTTGGTGTGATTCTGGTCGTCACAAGACCGGGTGATATTTTAGAAAACCGCATTTTGAATACAATTTTAGGCCGTATCATCGATTTGTTTCGAGCCGTGCCCTTTATCATTCTGGTCATGGTCTTATCCCCTTTGACTTTATTGATTTCCGGTGCTTCGATTGGTCTAAAGGCTACATTCTTTCCATTGATCGTTGGAACCGTACCTTTTTTTGCCCGTCAGGTTGAACAGGCCATTGCGGAAACCGATCGAGGGCTGGTGGAAGCCAGTGAATCCATGGGACTTGCTCCTTTGGAAATCATCTTTAAGGTCTATTTACGCGAAAGTGTTCCCAGTATCATTCGTGCTACGACGATTACTTTTATTTCCATGATTGGTCTAACCGCCATCGTGGGTGCCATCGGTGGCGGTGGATTGGGTGCTTTCTGTTATAACTATGGATATTCACAATCCAATTTTGATATCATGTGGGTCAGCCTGATCGTCATTGTGATCTTGACAATCATCGTACAGCTGATCGGCGATTTGCTTGTAAGAAAAACAACACATTAGAAAAAGGAGAAAATTATTATGAAGAAATTATGGAAATCATTAGCAGCTGTTGCCTTAGCGGCAAGCTTGGCAGGATGTGGATCCAGTGGATCCGGTGATGATAAAACAATTACGATCGGTGCCAGTGTAACACCACACGCTGAAATTATCGAAAACATTAAACCCGATTTAGAAGAATTAGGATATGAGGTAGAAATCGTTGAGTTTTCTGATTATGTAAAACCAAATACGGCCTTGCGTGATGGAGAACTTGACTGCAACTACTTCCAACATACGCCTTATCTGGAAGACTGGGTATCGAAAAACTGTGACAGCGATGATGAACTCGTTGCGGCCGCAAAGATTCATTTTGAACCGTTAGGAATATATTCTTCTAAACATACGGATGTAAGTGATGTACCGGATGGAGCGCAGATTGCCGTACCAAATGATACGACAAATGAAGCGCGTGCCTTACAGTTGTTGGAAGCTCAGGGCATCATTAAACTGGCAGAAGGAAAAGGATTGGAAGCTACGAAAGCGGACATCGTTGAAAATCCGCACAATGTGGAAATCGTAGAATTGGCTGCCGAAGTTGTACCGACAAAATTAAATGAAGTTGATTATGCGATTGCCAATGGAAACAATGCCTTAAACGCAAAGATCACAGAGAATCTGTTAGTGACAGAATCTACAGACTCAGAAGCAGCGGATACTTATGCCAATGTCATTGCGGTTCGTAAGGGAGATGAAGATTCTCAGAAGATCAAAGATTTATTAAAAGTATTGGAAACAGAAAAGACCGCAAAATTCATCGAAGAAACGTATCAGGGTGTCGTAGTTCCTGTATTTGAATATTAATGAAACAGCCGGAAGAAATTCTGGCTTTTTTTGAATTTATGGCTGAAATGCTTTATAGTTAATCTATGGATTTAGAAGAAGCAGTGCAATTGGAAAGACAACTACATCCCTATGGAACACGTCAGGATCTGTATAAATTGATCGTACAGGCTTGTTTGGGAAACGGACATTTGATGACTTCACCGGAAGATTCCTTTCAGGCTTTACAAAAAGAAAAAAGGATTGCCGGCAAGGATTCGCTACAGGAAATCGGTAATGGTTTTATACGAGTTCCTTTATCGTACATGAAGGAAGAGGATCTTCTATTATGGAATGAGTTGTTTATGGAAAGTGCAAAAAAGAGAAGTACCCGAAGAGTTTTTGATCAGGCTTTGAAAACATATGGTTTTACAGATCAAGGCATCGTATCACACAGTCAAGAGTATAAGGAACACTATGATCCGCATTATCGCGTTTTTAGAAAGGAATATGTCGATTATTTTGATGTTTTTAAAGTCGTTTTGCAGTCTTTGCGAGAACATCGCGTGATCTCGATCGATGGACCATGTGCCTCCGGGAAGACAACGATTGGAAAACTTTTATCTTCGTTTTTGGAATGTCCCTGCATTCATATGGATGACTATTTTTTACAGGCGCATCAAAGAACAACGCAGCGACTGGAAGAGCCAGGCGGAAATATCGACTATGAACGATTTCATCAGGAAATCAATGAAGCCTGGAATCAAAAACAACCGATTCATATGCGATCGTATGACTGTTCGTCACAAAAGCTCAGAAAGGAAGTTATTTTAGAAGAAAGTCCGATCTTGATCATAGAAGGAAGTTATGCGCATCATCCTTTTTTAGATGATATGGATGCTTTTAAGATTTTTATGGATATTGATCCAGCATCACAAATAGAGCGACTACAAAAGCGCTCTTTGGATCGTTTTGATGATTTTGTACAGAAATGGATTCCGATGGAAACCAAATACTTTGAAGCTTTTTCCATCAAAGAAAAAAGCGACTATGTGTTTAGTCGCCAGTCCATCGTCCAAAAATTCCACAAGGCAGGATACCTTGATTGTGAGTAACCGGTAACAGGTTTTCACCACATTCAATGTGTCCGCCTTTTTCTTTTTGAATCGTTCGTTTTAAGATTTCCTGTAATGCGGAAAGGGTAAAGCCGGTAGTATAACAATTTACGATTAAGAACAATGCTTCTTTGTCTAATAACTTCTGACATTCTGCCAGCAGATCATAAATCTGATCTTCCAGTTTCCACAATTCCTGTTTTGGACCACGTCCATAGCTTGGGGGATCTAAGATAATGCCGTGATACGTTCTGCCGCGCCGTTGTTCTCGTTTTACAAATTTGACGACATCATCTACAATAAAACGAATCTTATGATTTTCCAGATGGGAAAGATGCATGTTTTCTTTAGCCCACTGCACCATGCCTTTACTGGCATCTACATGAACGACTTCATTGGCACCGGCTTTGGCGCAGGCCATTGTCGCACCTCCGGTATAGGCAAATAGATTTAAAATACGAAGATCATCTCGTTTTGCGTTTTCAATCGTATCCATCATAAAATCCCAGTTGGCTGCCTGTTCCGGGAAAAGTCCGGTATGCTTAAAGCCGGTAGGAGAGATTTTAAAGCGTAATCCACGATAACCGATCGTCCAAAATTCTTTGATTTCTTTGATCGTTTCCCAGTGGCCACCGCCGCTTTTAGAGCGATGATAGATCGCATCCGCTTTGTTCCAATCCGGATTCTCAGAGTCGATTGGCCATACACAGACCGGATCGGGTCTTCTTAATATAATGGAATTCCATCGTTCCAGTTTTTCTTTGTTTCCTGTATCCAGGACTTCATAGTCCTTCCAATTCTTTGTACATTGATTCATGTTTTCTATTATAACATAGATTCTTGACGGTGTTGATATAATGTTAGTAATGAAAAGGAGCGAATCAGAATGTTTGTACAACTGTTTTGTAAGGATAGAAATCAAAAAGAAAAAGATGAATTGTATCAGGTGCTGGGCGCGATTGCCCATCGTGAAAATGTTCAGATCGAAGAACGTGGCGATGTTGTAGAGATCGATGTCTGTCCACAAGGTAAGATCATTGTTCATGAAGAAGACAGAGAGGTCATTTTAAGTGCTAATACCCGTCATGCCGGTGCCGGTTTTCATGCGTTTTGCGTTGATATCTTTATGGATATTCAACAAGAACTGAACGGAGAATTTGAACTGGTGGATGATCTGGAGTTTGATCAGGATGGAAACTTTCATCGTCTGCATCATCTGTATGAAGATGAGTTAGACTATTTAAGAGGCAATCTAGTGAAGCGAGAACCTGTCTTCTATAAGAACTATTTATACGATGAAACTTACTTTTTGCCGATGGAAAAAGAGAATGCGATTGCGACACCGATCGGTTATATCGACACCAAAGAGTTTTTACATATGGATCCGCATGATTTGATGGATCTGTTTTATGTATGGAATGAATGGGATATGGATGCATCCTACTATAAAAATGCAGCTTTAACTTTATTGGCTAAAGAAGGATATGGGCCTTATGCTTTGATGAACGATCATACGCATAAAATGGCAAATATGATCTGTGATTATATCGAACTGGCTTATAAGATGGATTCTTCCATCCCGTTACCGGTCAAAGAATATCGTTTCTACATTCAACTTCTGCAAAGAGAAGATCAGCTAAAAGATCCGGTGAACATGGAACAGGAAGTATATCAATATCGTTTGATGGAAGTATATCACCTGTTTGAAAATGTAAAGGTCGTGGCGTTAGGTGCCTGTGAAAGAAGCTATGATCCGGTGACACAATCGCTTTGTCTGATGTCAGCTCGAAAGGAAGAACATGAGTGGGACTACTTGATTCAGGCATCTAAACAACCTTTGATTTGTTCACAATTGGATCAGCTGGAAAAAAAGGAACCGATTCAATATCGTGATAAGTCCGTTTGGATACATGAATATAAAGAAGATGGTATCTTCTTTTTAGAGGCCAAAATCGTTTCTATGGAAGAAGAGCTTTTCTTTCATTGTACGCTGAAAGAAGAGAAACAAATTCCGTATTTAAAACAATGTATCAAGGAAAGTGAGTTTGCGATCCTGGATTAAAAACAGAAAAAATGGATGGAAAACAGGGCTTGTTTTTAACGATGTAACACTTCATCTTAGAAATGATGTGAAACCGCTTTTAAAAATTGTAAAAAGTGATCAAAAGTGATAAAATTTGTACGAGTATAGAGCTAAGTACTTTAAAAATAGGAGGATTTTACATGTTAAAAGGTATTGCGGCAAGTGCTGGTGTATCCGTAGCTAAGGTCTATAAACTGGAAACACCAAATGTAGTAATCGAAAAGAAACAGGGAGATGCCGAATCAGAAATCAAAAAATTTGATGAAGCTTTGGAGAAAACAAAAAAAGACATTGAAGGTGTCAAAGAAAGAGCTGCAAAACGCTTAAGTGAAGAAGAACTGGCTGTATTTGATGCGCATCTGATGATGGCAGGTGACCCAGAATTAGCCGGACAGATCAAAAATATGATTCAGAATGAATCAGTGAATGCGGAATATGCAACGGAAGTAGTTGCTACACAGATGGTTGAAATGTTCGAAAGCATGGATAACGAATATTTCAAGGAAAGAGCTGCAGACGTTAAGGACGTAACATTCCGTTTGAAATGTAATCTGTTAGGTTTGGTCATTCCGGATCTGACAAGCATTGATGAAGATTCAATCATCGTTGCTCACGACTTAACACCAAGTGATACGGCACAGTTAAACGAATATGTAAAAGGCTTTGCCACAGAAATCGGTGGAAAGACTTCACATTCTGCCATCATGGCAAACTCTTTGGAAATTCCTGCCGTTGTAGGATGCCCAGGTGTTATGGATGCAGTTAAGACAGGTGATGTATTGGCCTTAGATGCTTTAGATGGTGTTGTGGAAGTAAATCCAGATGAAGCTACAATCAAGGCATATAACGAAAAAGCAGAAGCTTATGCCAAAGAAAAAGAAGAATTAAAGGTTCTGGTTTCTGAAAAATCAGTGACAAAAGATGGCCATGAAGTAGAATTGGCCGGAAACATCGGTGGTTTCAAAGATGTAGAAGGCGTATTGAAAAACGGTGGTGAAGGAGTCGGCTTGTTCCGTACGGAATTCTTATACATGGATTCGGATCACTTCCCAACAGAAGATGAACAATTTGAAGCTTACAAACAAGTTCTGGAAGGAATGCAGGGTAAACGTGTAGTTGTTCGTACACTGGATATCGGTGGTGACAAACACTTGTCTTACTATGAATTCCCACAGGAAATGAACCCATTCTTAGGATATCGTGCAATTCGTTTGTGCTTAAAGGAACAAGATATCTTCCGTACACAGCTTCGTGCTTTGTGCCGTGCTTCCGTTTATGGAAGACTGTGCATCATGTTCCCAATGATCGCAACGGTTAAAGAATTCTGCGATGCCAAAGCTATTTTTGAAGATGTGAAGAAAGAACTGATCGCCGAAGGTGTTCAGGTAGCTGATAATATCGAAGTAGGTATGATGGTTGAAATTCCTGCCGCTGCCGTATTAGCTGATCAGTTTGCCCAATATGCAGACTTCTTCTCTATCGGTACCAATGACTTGATTCAGTACTCTATGGCTGCTGACCGTATGTCTGAACATGTATCTTACTTGTACCAGCCATATAACCCAAGTGTACTTCGTCTGATTGCCAACACGATCAAAGGTGCTCATTCACAAGGTAAATGGGCTGGTATGTGTGGTGCCATGGCCGGAGAACCGAATGCCGTACCGATTCTGTTAGGATTGGGATTGGATGAATTCTCTATGAGCGCAACACAGATCCTGAAGGCTCGTAAAGTTGTCAAATCTTTGAGCTACGAAGAAATGAAAGATTTAGCTCAGGAATGCTTGAACAAACAAACAGCTGAAGAAGTATTAGAATACGTACAATCTAAAGTAGAACAGTAAATATCCTTTGAGGTATAGGGTTTGGCTCTATACCTTTTTTATTTTGCCAACACAAGAACCAATCACATGAGACTTTTATCAAGTATCTTAAAAAAAATAAATTTAATTCATAGTTTACCGATTTATTTTCGTATATATATGTAGGAGGGTCTCATATGATAGAATTAAATGCACTTGGTTTTTCTTTGAATAGTGATAAACGATTCTTTGATGCACAAAGCAAAAAGATATTATCGTTTAAATCAATTCAGGCTTGTATTCTTCAACAATGTTTAGAGGAATTCAAACATCTATCGCTTGATCAAATCATTGACTTGATGCAGCCATCTTCCTTACATCCTCAGCTTTTTTCACACAATGTAGAAGATACCAGCATTCCGGATGCGATTATCAGATATGATTTTTTGTACTCTATCTAACATCCGCTTGACAATCATCGAGAGATTTTAATTCATTTGGAAGCACAGGGACAGGACACATATCGATATGCGTTGCCACGCAGATGTCGATATTACATGTCAAGGTTGATTTCAGGACAAAAGAATGATCCTTTAGGATTTCAAAATTCTGATTTTGATGAAATCATAGATATTCGTTCTATCTGGATTTGTCTTCATCATGCGCATCAAAAAGATAATTGTTTTTTAGAATATCGAACGCAGGAGCATGTAAGAAGAGGTAACTTTCACTTTGATCCGGAATGTTACGACTTTTCTCAAATCTATCTTTTGTATCCTTGTATCCATACTGATGCCAATATTTACTTGGAGGAAATTATGAATCGACCAAAAGATATTATGGAATTTCTTTTTTTATTGTTTTTATCAAATCGAGAATTTGATGAAATACGACTTATCCTAGAGAAAAAATATGATATAGTGGTAACGGAAGAACTAAAAACGGAGGTAGAGAAGATGTGTACATTTTCAGAGGGTGCTTTTTTGGCTTGGCAGGAAAGAGGACTTGAACAAGGGTTAGAAAAAGGTAAAGTAGAAACCTTGGTCGATAATATCTCCAGTTTATTAGAAAGTGGACTTATTTCCGATGTGCAACAAGCCTTTTCCATTTTACATGTCAAAAAAGACTTACAGTCAAAAGTATTACAACATCTCCAGCTTCATTGATTACATAAGAAAATAAAGAATCATTCATTGATAGAACCTATTTTAAAAGGAGACTGATGATCAATTTTAAGTCTCCTTTTTAATGATGTGTCTAAGAAATGGATTTTTGTACTTGCTCCTGAAGTGCTCTGGCTTCTTTAATAGCTTTATGATAGTCCAGATTGTTTCGAATATAAGGCTCTTTGTTCCAAACGAGGTCTTTTATACTTTGATCATCACAGGTAATGCGCAGAATGATCTGCACAGGTTCATCTCCATTAGACATTGATTGACTCAGTGCATTGGCCAGAGAATTCAAAACAGTTTTAGAAGCAGGTTTCTTAACCGGGACGATCTTCAGCTCAATTTTTTGTATTGATGCGACATTGCATGATAGATCCTCTGATTTGATGATGTTGTTTTCTAATGTGATCATACAAATACCTACCTTTCTACTTTTTTTATAACACGTAGAATATCAAAAGTATAGTTATTTTTTACATTCTTTTAACACAGCAGTGTCCATGCTTTAACTTCCAGGACGTATGATAAAGACAAAGTTGAGGTAGGGAAAATGTTGTATGTCATGGGATTTTGTAGTATTTCATTAAGTGTTTTGAGTTATGCGCGTTCTAAGTTCTCTTCAAGTCTGATTCGAGAACGTTTAGAGATCATCGCATGTACATTCTTATTGGTGGGATTGATCTTTCTGGTGGGAACCTTTGGAATCTCAATGAGTGCTGTTTTAGCTTCCAGTTTGTTTATCTGTCTTGTGGCTCTTGTCTTTCAATTTCTGATTTAAAAATTAAACTTGAAATTTGATTCCTTTTAACATAAACTATACACATAAATGCGAGGAATAGAAGGAGTAGTTTTTCCGGAAGTTGTAGAGAGTTTCTGGTTGGTGAAAAGAAGCACAAAGGGAAGATGAAGGTAGTCTAGGAGCAGGTCTTTGAGTTGAGTAGAAGACATCGCAGACACAGCGTTATGTGTAATGAGGTATGTTTTACATACGAATTTAGGTGGTACCACGTCAAGCACGTCCTAATCGGATGTGCTTTTTTTATGAAGGAGGATGACTATGGAAAAAGAAATGGCACCCAAGTATGATCATTTACAAGTAGAATCCGGTAAATATCAAAATTGGATCGACCAAGGTTATTTTACAGCCGGGGATCTTTCAAAAAGACCGTATTGTATTGTGATCCCGCCACCCAATGTAACCGGTAAGCTACATTTGGGTCATGCCTGGGATACGACATTGCAGGATATTATTTGTCGGTATAAACGTTTACAGGGCTATGATGTGTTGTGGGTAGCTGGTATGGATCATGCCGGTATTGCGACACAGGCCAAGGTAGATGCTCGTTTAAAAGACGAGGGTATTTCTCGTTATGATATTGGCCGTGAGAAATTTTTGGATCGCGCCTGGGAATGGAAAGAAGAATATGCTGCAACGATTCGTAAACAATGGGCTAAATTAGGCTTGTCTTTAGATTATACAAGAGAACGCTTTACATTAGATGAAGGATTGAGCCATGCGGTACGAAAAGTCTTTGTCGATCTGTATAATGATGGCCTGATCTATCAGGGCGAAAGAATCATCAACTGGGATCCGGAAGCCAAGACCGCTTTATCCAATATTGAGGTTGAGCATAAAGAGATCAAAGGTCACATGTACTACTTTAAATATAAAGTGGTGGAAACCGGAAAAGAACTGGTGATTGCTACAACACGTCCGGAGACAATGTTTGCCGACCAGGCTATCTTTGTACACCCGGATGATGAACGTTATAAGGATATCATTGGCCTGCATGCGATTAATCCGGCCAATGAGGAAGAATTGCCGATCATGGCGGATGACTATATCGATATGGACTTTGGTACAGCTGTTATGAAGTGTACCCCGGCCCACGATCCAAATGACTTCATGTTGGCTAAAAAATACAATTTGCTGATGCCGATCTGTATGAATCCGGATGGCACGATGAATGAAATGGCACATAAATATGCCGGTATGGATCGCTTTGAATGTCGTAAGGCGTTGGTCGAAGATTTTGAAAAAGCCGATGTTGTCGATCATATTGAAGAACATATGCATCAGGTAGGACATTCGCAACGTACCGGTGTAATCGTAGAACCATATTTAAGCAAGCAATGGTTTGTAAAGATGAAACCATTGGCCGATGAAGTTTTAAAAAATCAAAAGATTGAAGATCAAAAGATCAACTTTGTTCCTTCCCGCTTTGAAAAGACGTTTGAACAATGGCTGGAGAATATCGAAGACTGGTGTATTTCCCGTCAGTTATGGTGGGGTCATCGAATTCCGGCCTGGACGAATAAGGCAACAGGTGAAATCTATGTAGGCATGGAAGATCCAAAAGATCCTGAAAACTGGCAGCAGGATGAAGATGTATTAGATACTTGGTTCTCCAGTGCTTTATGGCCTTTTTCAACTTTGGGATGGCCGGAAACAACAGACGATCTAAAACGTTATTTCCCAAATGATTGTCTTGTTACAGGATATGATATTATTTTCTTCTGGGTTGCCCGTATGGCTTTCCAAACACGATATTGTATGAAAAATCGTCCGTTTAAGGATGTATTGATTCACGGTTTAGTTCGTGATTCCAAAGGACGCAAGATGTCTAAATCCCTGGGTAACGGTATTGATCCGATGGATGTCATTCAAGATAAAGGAGCGGATGCCTTACGCTTCTTCTTAACGACAAACTCTACACCGGGCTTGGATCTTCGCTTTGATGATAAGAAGATGGATGCCGCCTGGAATTTCATCAACAAGATCTGGAATGCAGCTCGTTTTGTACAGATGCAACTCCAGGATGAAAAGCCGGTATTAAAATCGGAAAATTTAAGTGCTGTCGATAAATGGATCTTGTCAAGAATGAATACGGTCATCGATCACGTGACGATGAATATGGACCGCTATGAATTTGCCATGGTAGGCAATGAATTGTATAGTTTTGTATGGGATGATTTCTGCAGCTGGTATATTGAATTAAGTAAAGCCAATTTATATAGTGAAAATCAGAATATCGTTGCTTCTACAAAAGCTGTACTGCTTACTGTATTGGCAAACATCTGTAAGCTATTACATCCTTTTATGCCGTTTGTAACGGAAGAGATTTATCAGTCGTTGCCACATGATAAAGAAAGCATCAATGTGGAAACATGGCCGGAAAAAGTTGAACTCGATGCCAAAGAAAACGAAAAAGAATTTGTCGATCTGGCTTTATCGATCATTGTAAAAGTTCGTGAGATCAAACAGGAATACAATATGAAACCAAGCAATCCGCTTGCGATATCCATTGTGGATGAACAGGGAAGTGTGATCGATCTTTCGGACGATTATAAACGCATTATCGACCGTATGTGTCATGTTAACTTTGAAACGATCGAAGATGAAGATATTTTGAGCCGTACTCTGGAAAAAGCGGTACTTCGTGTTCGTATGGGAGATTTGGTTGACTACAACGAAGAAAAAGAAAAGCTGGAAAAGGAAATTGAAAGACTTCAAAAAGAAATCAAACGTGCCAGCGGTATGTTGAACAATCCAAACTTTGTATCCAAGGCACCACAGGCTAAAGTCGATCAGGAAAAGGCAAAACTGGCTTCGTATGAAGATCAACTGCATATGACACAGGCTAACTTAGAAGAGATCTTAAAGAAAATCGGTTAAGATTTACAAATAAAAGCTCCCATTGTGGAGCTTTTTATTATGGCTAAACTGTATGGATGATTCCTTTTGATAAAATATAAATAATTTAAGCAAATTAAAATAACTTACACAAAAGATAAGTTTTATATTGACATTAGTTCATGAGATGATAATATTTAGATACTAAAAGATTAAGAGTCTTAATGAAAGGAGATTAGTATGTCAAAACAAGAAACGATCGATTTGATCAATTCTTCTATGTTGTCTTTGATGGAGTTAACAAGAAAGTCCAGAGGGCCTATTAAGGGATTTCGGGCAAGAGATCTCAGTATTTTGATCTATATTTATACGGATAACGAACATCATCAGGTGACCATGTCACAATTAGCACAAAACTTAAAAGTGACACCGGCTGCTGCCAGTCAGATCATTACAGGTTATGAAAAAAACGGATGGGTAAAACGTGTTCGCTCTACCGTGGATCGGCGAACGGTTTATATTCAGATCACGGATGATATCAAAGAGAAAATGTTAGAGAAATGGAGTTGTCATCAGGCTCGATTGAATGAATTTCTGGACATGTTGGGTCCGGAAGACTGTGAAAATTTTCACCGTATTCTAGAGAAGATGATTGGTTTTGTACAAGAAAAAATGCAGGAAGATTCGTGTGTGATGTAATGGAAAGAAAGGAATCGAATGAGCAAGCTATTCAGATATTTTAAGCCATTTATCGGAAGCGTTTTCTGTATTGTCGTCTTGTTGTTTGGACAGGCGTATTGTGAATTGAATTTACCGGATACGATGCAAAATATTGTAAATGTGGGAATTCAAAATCAGGGAATCACTTCCGGTGTGTATCAAAGAGTTTCCAAGAAAACGATGCAGGGCTATTTATTTTTGGCCGATGCGGATGTTAAGGAAGAAATCTTAGATGCCTATACTTTAGTTGAACCGACAAATGCCACTTCAAAACAGATTGATGAAGTTCCGGCCTTAGAAAAAGAACCGGTTTATTTTTTAGATACTGATCTGTCAAAAGAGTCTTTAGATCAACTAAACCAGGATTTAACACAGCTGCAGATGACATTTACGATGGTGATGCAGGCTATGCAAAAGGAAGGACTATCGCAAGAACAGCTGGCATCTTTTTTGATGGAAAATGAGTTAGAGACGTTTAAGGAACAAGCTGATGAGCAAATCAAAAGCCTAGGCGAATCGACAATCACTACGATGAGTGCCCAATTTGTATCTACGGAATACAAAAATTTAGGTATGGATATGACACAACTGCAACAAAGCTATATCCTTCAAAGTGGACTTGTCATGTTGGCCTATGCACTGGCCAGTGGTATTTGTGCAATCTTAGTGGGCTATTTTGCCAGTCGGGTGGCCGCCGGTATATCATTTCACTTGCGAAATGATGTGTTTAAAAAGGTGACCTATTTCTCCAATGAAAACTTTGGGATATTTAATACCGGCACCTTGATTACTCGAACGACCAATGATATCCAACAGATTCAAATGGCAATCATCATGATCCTTCGTATCGTGATCTATGCGCCAATCATTGGAATTGGGGCCTTGCTTCATGTTCTGCAAAGTGAAGCCGGTATGACATGGATTATTGCGCTTTGCGTGGTTGTGATTTTAAGCATTGTCGGAGCTATGTTTGCCGTCGTGATGCCGAAATTTAAAAAGATGCAGAAATATACCGATAAGCTCAATAGTGTGGTTCAAGAGCTGTTAGATGGTATTCTTGTTATTCGTGCCTTCAACAATGAATCGGTAGAACAGAAAAAGTTTGATAAAGCCAATTTGGATATTACCAAGGTCAGTTTGTTTACGACACGTGCCATGGCCTTGTTGATGCCTTTGATGATGTTCTTGATGAACGGAACAACACTATTGATCTTATGGGTGGGTGCCGGTCAAGTGGACAGTGGTATGATTCAGGTCGGCAGCATTATGGCCTTCATGCAGTATGCAATGCAGGTCATCATGGCTTTTTTGATGATCACGATGATTGCCATCATGATCCCAAGAGCCAACGTCAGTGCGTTGCGCGTCTATGAAATTCTACAAACAGAAAATACCGTATTTGAACCCGAACATCCGATGGATTTTGATAAAACAAAACGCGGAGAAGTCGAATTTGATCATGTTTCATTTCGCTATCCCGGTGCCGATGAAGATGTATTAACCGATATCAGCTTTACCGCCAGCCCCGGAGAAGTAACGGCCTTTATCGGGAGCACAGGTTCCGGGAAAAGTACGTTAGTGAATCTGGTGCCTAGATTTTATGATGTCAGCGAAGGTACGATTCGTGTGGATGGTGTAGATATTCGCAATGTAGATGCCTCAAGCCTGCGTGATCGAATCGGTTATGTTCCACAAAAAGGTGTATTATTAGCAGGAACGATCGAATCTAACTTGAAGTATGCCAAACCGGATGCCGATGCAACAGAAATGGATGAAGCCTTAGCTATTGCTCAGGCTAAAGAATTTGTCGATGCCAAGCCAAAGGGGATTAAAGAACCGATCGCCCAGCAGGGAACCAATGTATCCGGCGGTCAGAAACAAAGACTTTCGATTGCCAGAGCCTTGATTCGCAAACCGGAAATTTATATTTTTGATGATTCCTTTAGTGCTCTGGATTATAAGACCGATGCCAGGCTGCGTCAGCAGCTGCATACATCGATTCAGGAAACGAAAAGCACGGTACTTCTTGTCGCACAGCGTGTTTCCACCATCCTTCATGCCAATCAGATCATTGTCTTGGAAGAAGGAAAAATGGTAGGAAAAGGTACGCATTCAGAATTGATGGAATCTTGTTCAGTCTATCAGGAAATTGTTCTTTCACAAATGAATGGAAAGGAGCTTGAAAATGTCTAGCCCAATGCATGGAAGAGGACAAAGCGTACAAAAGCCTAAAGATTTTAAAGGCTCTTTAAAAAAGATCGTGCGCATTTTAGCTCCTTATAAATTTAGTTTTATTCTTGGTTTGATTACGGCTGTGGTTTCCGTTGTAATCAGTGTTGTCGGCCCTAAAATCATGGGGAATATCATTACCGAGATTGCCAATGGCTTTATGGCAAAGGTACAGGGAACCGGTGGTATAGACTTTGATAAGATCTTTGAGATCGTATCTATACTTTGTGCCATTTACGCATTAAGTTCAGCTTTTGAATATGTACAAGGCTTTTTGATGTCCGGTGTATCTAATAAGATCGGGTATTCTTTACGAAAAGAAATGAATCAGAAGATCGATCGTCTTCCGCTTTCTTATTTTGATAAACATGCCCATGGCGATATTCTTTCGCGCTTTACCAACGATGTTGATACATTGGTACAGTCCTTAAACCAGACCTTATCTTCACTTTTAAGCAATCTGGTTCGTGTGATCGGATTTTTGGTCATGATGGTATCCATATCCTGGAAGATGACCTTATTGGCTCTTGTGATTGTACCATTAAGCATTATCGTTGTGATGTTTGTTGTGAAACGTTCTCAATCGTATTTTAAGCAGCAACAAAAATCCTTGGGAATCGTCAATGGTCATATTGAAGAAATGTATTCGGCACATATCATTGTGAAGGCCTTTAACGGTGAAAAACAAAGCATGCAAACCTTTGAAACCTACAACAAAGATCTTTATCAAAGCGCATGGAAATCCCAGTTTTTATCCGGATTGATGATGCCGTTAACCCAGTTTATCGGAAATTTAGGTTATGTCGGTGTATGTATTTTAGGTGGATACTTGGCGATGCGACAAGAGATCGCATTAGGGGATATACAATCTTTTATTACCTATACACGTAACTTTACCCAGCCGATCAACCAAATTTCACAATCGATGAATACGTTGCAGTCAACCGCAGCGGCGGCCGAGCGTGTCTTTGAATTCCTGGATCAGCCTGAACAACTTCCGGATTCTACAGCGCCAGTTTCCAACCAGGAAACAATAGGACAGGTATCTTTTGAAAATGTTGTTTTTGGCTATGAACCAGATAAGACGATCATTCATAACTTTTCTATGTATGTTAAGCCCGGACAGACCGTAGCCATCGTAGGACCGACCGGTGCCGGAAAAACAACGATCGTCAAATTACTGATGCGCTTTTATGAGTTGAATAGTGGTGCCATCTATATAGACGGCGTAAATATCAAAGATATGAAACGAAGTGATCTTCGAAGCAAAGTGGGTATGGTCTTACAGGATGCCTGGTTGTTTGAAGGAACGATTATGGAAAACTTACGCTTTGGAAAACAAAGCGCTACGGATCAGCAAGTTATCGAAGCCTGTAAACTTGCTCATGTCGATCATTTTATTCATACCTTAGATCATGGATATCAAACCATGTTAGGCAATGATACAAGTAATATCTCACAGGGACAAAAACAGTTGTTAACCATTGCCCGTGCTTTCTTAGCTGATCCTTCTATTTTGATTTTAGATGAAGCAACTTCCAGTGTAGATACACGAACAGAGATCTTGATTCAAAAAGGAATGGATGAATTGATGAAAGGCAGAACCAGCTTTGTCATTGCCCATCGATTATCTACAATCAAAAACGCCGATGCGATACTCGTCATGGATCATGGAGATATCGTAGAAGTCGGAAATCATGAACAACTTATGAAAAAACAAGGTTTCTATTACAATTTATATAATGCACAGTTTGAAGGAGATGAAGAAATTGAATAAAGTTCGAATTACTTTAGATGACTATAGAAATCTGGAAGAAGCATACAGTGATATTGTTGCTAAACTACGATTAGAGCAAGCAAAGGTGCAGGATATAACATCTTTACAAGAGGAATTGATGAATATTTCAGAAGATATCGTGATTGAATTAAGGCAGATAAATACTATACCAGATGAACTTTTATCACTTCAAAAAGTTTTTGAAGATGTTCAACAAAACAACGATCACGTTTATCTAATCAGAGGAATTGGCTAAAAAACAATATCATTTCGTTAAAACAAGTACGGAATGATAGACCGGGAAAATGACTAAAAATGAGCAAGCAGAACATTCAAGTTTTGAATGTTCTGTTTTTGGCTAGTAAAACCTCTAGATAGTCTAGGGTCCGCCTAAGCTTAAGCAAAGAGATCATGAAAAAAAGAGCCTCCTTGCATTATAATTCGTATGTGGTCTGCAAACTACAACGAAAGATGTAAGGAGGTCTTTTATGTCACAGTATACTGATGACTTACACAGTTTATCACATACGAAATGGAATGGTAAGTATCATGTGGTATTTGCACCGAAGTACAGGAGAAAAGACGTAGAAATGATGCATAGTTGGTCGAATAAAGATCCTTTCTAAGGTGGCTGTATTCTATGAAGATTGCAGAAAGTATCGCAAGGCTGGGTAATAAGCTTTTATCTCTAATTGCCGTTTTATTAATCTTGCTGCTTTTCTCATATGGAGCTTACTCTTTGTGGGATATTTATCGAATCAATAATAATGCGTTTGTATCGGACAGTCTACTTCGTTATAAGCCGGACGGCATTCACAGCCCCGGCTTTGACGAGTTAAGAAAACAAAACCCAGATGTCAAGGCCTGGATCACTGTGGATGACACACACATTGATTATCCTGTTTTACAGGGAAAGGATGACATGGAGTATTTGAACAAAGATCCATTAGGAGAATTTGCGCTGAGTGGATCCATTTTCCTTTCATCGCAAAACCAGGAAGATTTTTCAGATAGTTACAATCTGACGTTTGGTCATCATATGGAAAATGGGGCTATGTATGGGGATTTGTCAAAAATGCTTGATCAATCGTACTTGAAAGAACATCAGAAAGGAATATTGTATCTTCCGGATAAGATGATTGCGATTCGATTGTATGCGGCATTAGAGTGTGATGCATATGAATCTAATGTCTACCATATCGCTTCCATACAACAACATAGGAATTCCTTTCAAAATTTTGTCCACGAGAATGCCAAGGCCTATTTGGAATCGAACGTAAAATCTACGGATAAAATCATTGCTTTATCAACTTGTATGAGTGCTACGACAAATGGTCGTATCGTTGTGTTTGGTGTTTTAAATGAGATAGAAAAGGAGGCGCCATAATGATAAATAAATTAAAAAAGAATAGACGTCTTCTTGTTTTGATTGTTTTTGCCATCTGCTTATCCATGGGATTTATGAAGCCTGTTTTTGCGCAAGAGAATAGTTTAACAGTTCGATTGCAGGCACACCTTTCCGTCTTGGCGGATGCAAAGCAAAGTCCTCCCAGAGAAGTATATCGTTTCAAACTGGAAACATTAAATGAAAAAAAGGAAGCCATAGCCGAGGATGTTGTTGAAACAGCAGTAGAAAATGAAGGGTATGTTTCTTCAAGAATTTGATCTTTGATACGACAGGAACTTATTTTTATCGTATTTCACAGATTAATGAGCATCAAGAGCAGGTTATATACGATCCTGCAATCTATTACCTTACTGTTGATGTATACTATGATTCGAATCATACTTTAGCGACTTCTGTTATAGCTTATAAGGATGGTTCTGTAGAAAAAACAGAGAATATTCATTTTTCCAATTCGTATCAGTTAACCGGATCGCAACAACACATAGATAAAACTAAGACACAATACACAACGCAGATGCAAAGCTACTGGTTTTTATGTATCGCAGCTTTCATTCTATTGGTCATACTGGTGATTGCTTACAGGAGAAAAGAAAATGGCTGATGATCCGGTTGTAAAGGCTGTATCCAATCGTTTTCCTTCAAGAAGGCACGGTAAACATCCAAAAAAAGTAAGAGAAGAGAAATCAAAGGCATGGGAGGAAGTAAAGTTCTTTGGAATGCGTCTAATGGCAATGTTGTTGATTTTATATCTAATGTTTGGTGTTTTATTTGGTCTTATGCCAATGCCAAATGAAGATATAAAACCAAAGATAGCTGCCGGTGACTTAATGTTATTTTATCGTCTTGATCAGACTTATCAGATTGGTGATGTGCTTGTCTATACTAAGGAAGATAAAACTTATGTCGGAAGAGTGGTCGCAAGAGAAGGCGATGAAGTTGATATTTCAGAGGACCATTATTTACAAATCAACGGTCATTCCGTTATGGAAACAGATATTTACTATTCCACAGGGGAATATGAAGGTGGAATTTCTTTGCCGGTAAAGGTTCCTTCTCAATGCTATTTTTTATTGGCAGATTTGCGTGAAGGCGGCAAAGATTCTCGAATATTAGGACCGGTAAATCGTTCGGAAATACAAGGTAAAGTCATGACCGTAATTCGTAGAAGTGGCATTTAATATATCATAGAGGAGTTAATTCTCTATGATTTTTTATTTTGAAACCTCTTTAAAGTAATCGCTTACAAATTTTTTGAAAATATTTAACAAAAATTTGACAACATTTTTCATTCTATGTAGTATAAAAGAGTAAAGGAGTGATATATTTGAGAAGAATCAACATTATATTAGATCGTATTCAGGAGATGGATCGTCCTCTTGAAGAAATTTTCCTCTTGTTGCAGGTGGATTATAAACCCGAAGAGAGTCTTGAAACACTTTATAATGCATTGGTGAAGATCCAGGACCGCACAAAAATTCGTATCGTGCAGAAAAAGCCCGTTTCTGAACAGCTGATGCAGATCGTTCGTTGTTTTCAGAAATCCTCGGTACAAAATAAAAACTTAGACGTAAAGCTTTGCGTTGCATAGATAAGGTAGAAACAGGATTCAATAATATCCTGTTTTTTTATATGAGTGTAAAAAATACAATATAGTTTATAATGAAGTTGAAAGCGCGGGGTTTATTATGAAAAGAAAACCTCAATTCAACTTGGAAACCATAGAAGTGATATTGACTATTACTTTAATGGTTTTTATCTGTGTGAATGTTAAAACACATTGGATTCCCTTTTACATTGTTAATGCGTTGTTGATCTTATTTCTATTGTTATTGGTGGTGATAAGAGGTATTGAATATCACAAATATAAGAAAAATAAAGAAGGTTTTTCATTGCTTGTGATATGGATTTTTATGTTTTTCTTCCAGTTGATTCTGCAGTTTTGGTTTTAGAAGCAAAAATCATAGAGCGATCGAATAAGTTCTGATAGAATATATATAACAGGGAGGGCTTTATGAAAAAATCAGTTATCCTTATTCTTGTTCTGGTTGTTGTCGTTTTGATCGTTGGCGTTTCTTTGTTTTTTGGATTGCAGGTCAATTTAGAAAAGGCAAGAGATATCGCATTAGATCGGGTATCGGATGAAAAGGCGGAAATTATTGAAGAAAAAAGCGAAAAAGAGTTCTTGTTATCAGAGTATGAGTTTACTATTCTTACAGAGGATGCTCGTTATGAGATTACCGTAGGAAGCTTTGGAGATATCAATGGATTTGAAAAAGAGGAACTTCCAAAACAATCAACGCAGTCTACTGAACAAAACAATACACAAAATAATACAACCGATATCGGAATGCAGAAAGCACAGGAGATCGCACTATCTAATCATGCCGATGGTACGATTACCGATGCCGATCGTGATGTAGAACCAAATGGTATCTTCTATGAGATCGAAGTGACAGAGGGATTGACAGAATATGATTATACGATTAACGGAAACGATGGAACGATTATAAGAACAACACAAGACAGCGTACATGATTAAGAACCTGGAAACGGGTTCTTATTTTTTATTATTGTTGTTTATTTTTCTTTATTATTTATTATTGATGTGTTATAGTGGTTGTGGTGATAAAAGATGTTTGTGGAAGAAAGACAAGACTTGATCGTAGAAGAGCTGATCAGTAAGGGAAGCGTACGTGTCAAAGAATTAAGTGAGCGTTTTTCGGTCACAGAAGATTTGATTCGTAAAGATTTAAGCGTTCTGGAAAAAGAAGGCAAATGTAAGAAAATTTATGGTGGTGCTATTCCGGTCAAAGAAAATGTACAACGGAAAACGGCAGCACAACGAAAGAAACTAAATACGGAACAGAAAAAAACGATAGCACAGAAAGCTGTACAGAAAATTGAGGATGGCAGTGTTGTCTTCTTAGATATCAGTACCACGGTCGTTGAACTGGCTCGTATTATTGCCGAAAAGAACCTTCCCATTACTGTAGTGACCAATTCATTGGAAGTAATCAATATTTTGGTCAACTCCAACAGTAATGTCATCTTCATTGGTGGTGAATTTGACTTTGGTAAAGATGGGTTTGTCGGCAGTCTGGCTGATCAGATGTTGGAAAACTTTCATTTTGATATCGCATTTATGGGCGTAGTTGGACTGGATTTGGAAGAAGACGCCGTTTATACGTATATGGCCAATGATGGAGTGACAAAACATGTGGTCATGAAGCAATCAAAACTGACTTACATGCTTGTCGATCATGAAAAATTCAGTCAGATTGGAAATTATAAATATGCCCGTGTGGAAGAATTTACCGGGTTGATCACCGATCATGCGTTAGGAAAAGCTCATCGCAAGCTTTGTCAAAAATACGGAATCGAAGTTTTAGACTAGGAGGACACACTATGGAAAATCGAATTCAAATTTTAAAAGACAAAATGCTTTCACAACCTCGATATGTGAGTATCGAACAGGCGTTGATCATCACAAGAACATATAAGGAGCATGAAGGTGAATCTGCTCAGATGAAAAGAGCGTATGCATTATATAATGCGTTAAATGAATTGGAAATCGGTGTAGAACCGGAAGAATTGATCGTAGGAAATCGTACAAAAGGCGTCCGATATGGCGTTGTTTTTCCGGAAAGTGGTATCAGTTGGGTTGACCAAGAATTAGAAACGATCGATTCTCGTCCACAGGATCGTTTTCAGGTTCGTCCAGAGGATATTGAAACTTTCCGAAAAGAGATTCTTCCATACTGGAAGGGAAAGAGTTTGGAAGATGTTCTTCGTAAACGTGCCGGAGATCAAATTGATGCCATCAGCAAAGTTGTAAAGATCAATCAAAAAGATCATGCGCAGGGTCATATTTGTCCAAATGTGGCTGAATGGCTTCAAAAAGGACCGCAAGGATTAAAAGAAGAAGCCAGTCAACACTTAAAAAACTGTACGGAAGAACAAAAAGATTTTTATCGTTCTATTGTATTGATCATGGAAGGCGTACAGAAATTTATGATGCGCTATCATGATTTATTGTTGCAGGAAGCTGATACATCACCGGAACATGCCGCAACCATGAAACAAGTGGCAGAAATCTGTGCCAACTTATCAAAGCATCCGGCCCGGACGTTCCATGAAGCCGTACAATCGATGTGGTTTTTGTTTGTGATCTTACACATGGAAAGCAATGCCTCCAGTTTTTCACCGGGACGTTTGGATAAAACTTTATATCCATACTATAAAAAAGATAAAGAAGAGCTTTTGATCAATGATCAAGAAGCATTGGAGATTATTGAATGCTTATGGTTGAAATTTAACCAGATCGTGTATTTACGCAATAAGAATTCCGCAAAATACTTTGCCGGTTTTCCCATCGGTTTTAACATTGCCGTTGGTGGTGTGGATGAAAACGGACAGGATTTCAGCAATGAATTAAGTCATCTATTCTTAACGGCACAGGAAGAGCTTGGCCTTCCACAACCAAATTTAAGTGTTCGTCTGCACGAGCATACAAATGAAGAATTGCTTCGTCATGCGGTCAAGGTCGTATCTAAGGGCAGTGGTATGCCGCAGTTCTTTAATGATAAAGCCATTGTCCATGAACTGGAAAAGTTAGGAATTTCCCATAAAGATGCCTTGGATTATGCCATTGTTGGTTGTGTGGAATTAACGACACAGGGAAATAATCTGGGCTGGTCTGATGCAGCCATGTTTAATATGAATAAAGTGTTAGAGCTTACATTAAATCATGGAAAATGTCTTCTGACAGGACAGCAGCTGGGACCGGATCTGGGTTCTTTAAGTACTTATCAGAACTTTGATGCACTGCAGGAAGCCTTTAAGAAGATGATGTTGTACTTTATTGATAAGATGATTCCTTGTTGCGAAGAGGTGGAAAAAGCCCATATTGATATTTTACCGACCGGC
Organism: Faecalicoccus sp. LCP19S3_E2; assembly: GCF_052121255.1. NCBI lineage: Bacteria > Bacillati > Bacillota > Erysipelotrichia > Erysipelotrichales > Erysipelotrichaceae > Faecalicoccus > Faecalicoccus sp. LCP19S3_E2. The sequence continues at coordinate 85,451 of NZ_JBQKEP010000003.1, forward strand.
TTTTTAAGCAGTGTGATCGATGACTGTATGGAAAAAGGCTTGGATGTCACAAAAGGTGGTGCGCATTATAACTTGTCTGGTATCCAGATGATTCAGGTTGCCAACTTAGCGGACTCTTTAGCTGCCATCAAACAGATGGCTTATGATGAAAAACGGATTGAACCACAGGCTTTGGAACAAGCCTTGCAGACAAATTTTGAACACGATGAAGTTATGCGCCAGATGTTGTTGAACCGTGTTCCAAAATATGGTAACGATGTGGAATGGGTCGATGAATTAGGGGCCAAATGGGCACAGTTCTTTAGAGATACACTTAGAAATTATACGAATTATCGTGGTGGTATGTATCATTCCGGTATGTACACAGTCAGCGCCCATGTACCGATGGGACAAAATGTGGGAGCCAGCGCAGATGGGCGATTATCGCAAACACCGTTGGCCGATGGTGGCTTATCTGCCGTTTATGGTCGTGATTTAAAAGGGCCGACTGCTGTTTTAAAATCCGTATCTCGACTTCAAGATGATTGTACGACTAATGGTGGTTTGTTGAATATGAAATTTTTACCGGAATTCTTTGCGACGGAAAGCGGTATTCAGAAATTCTGTAATTTACTTCGTACCTTTGTCGATTTGGAAATTCCGCACATTCAGTTTAATGTGGTTCGAAGAGAAGATTTACTGGCAGCGCAAAAGCATCCGGAACAATATAGTTCACTGACAGTACGTGTGGCCGGTTACACAGCTTACTTTACCGAACTGGCTGGGGATCTTCAAAATGAGATCATCGCAAGGACATCCTATGACAACATCTAAGCTTCGTGTCTTTGATATTAAACGCTTTTCCACACATGATGGCATTGGCATACGAACGACAGTATTTTTAAAAGGCTGTCCCTTGCGTTGTAAATGGTGCCAGAATCCGGAAGGACTTTTACCGACTGCTCAGGTTTTATATATGGAAAATAAGTGTATTCACTGCTTGAGTTGTCTAAATGCCAGCAAGAGGCAGGGAATTGAAGTCAAAGACGGAAGAATTTGTCTGCATCGTGAAAAAAAAGAAGATTGGAATGCTATTGTAGATGCCTGTCCGACACGTGCACTGCAGTTTGATTCAAAGGAATATACGATCGAACAGCTTCTGACAGAAATCAAAAAAGATGAAGCTTTCTTTAAGCGGGAAGGTGGGGTAACCATATCCGGCGGAGAACCGTTTCTACAACCGGAAGGCTTACTGGCGCTTTTAAAGGCTTGTCATGAAGAAAAGATTCATACGGCCATCGAAACCAGTCTATTTACCGATTCCCAATGGCTGGAAAAGGCTTTACCATATCTGGATCAGATTTATGCGGATTGTAAGTTGTTTGGTGCAAAAGAGCATAAAAAATATACCGGAGTCGATAATGCTTTGATTCTGAAAAATATTCAATTGCTTCTACAATCCGATAAAAAAGAACATGTGATCATTCGTACACCGTTGATTCCAACTATGACCGCTACAAAAGAAAATATTGCCGCGATTTCCAAGTTTTTGGTTTCTGTGTATCCGGATGTGCACTATGAGATTTTAAACTATAATCCTTTGGCTCAATCGAAGTATGCCTATTTAGATATGGACTTTTGTTTCAAAGAGAATCCCAACCTCTATAACAAAGAAGTCATGGAATCGTTTTATAGTGTAGCAAAGGAAAACGGCATTCGTAATCTTGTGATTGAATAAAAAATGTTTGAAATTTACAAACAGATTATGTACAATATCTGCAATGAGGGAGTAGTCTAGCATTGCTTGATTGTTCAACATACCCGAATGTAAATTCTGGACAATCTTAAAGACAAGACTCATTAAGGACGCAAGGTCTTTAATGGATCTTGTCTATTTTTATTGTAAAGGAGAAAGTTATGTCAATCTATAATCAGACACAAAAGGAAGTTCTTGAACAATTATCCACTTCGATGGAAGGTCTCTCCAATGAAGAAGTAAAAAAACGACAGGAACAATACGGATTAAACCAGATGAATCAGAGCAAGCCGAAAAGTCCGGTCTTGATCTTTTTAGAACAATATAAAGATCTATTAGTTATCGTATTGATCTGTGCGGCTTTGATATCTGCCTTTTCCGGTGAATATGTCAGCACGGCTGTTATTTTAGTGGTTATCACGATCAATGCGATCCTGGGAACGATTCAAACCTTGAAGGCCAGAAAATCACTGGAAAGCTTACAAAAGCTTTCCACACCCCATGTCAAAGTATTACGCAACGGGCAAATGGAAGAAATATCCAGTGATCAGTTGACCATTGGTGATATTGTCTGTGTAGAGGCCGGAGATGTGATCGAAGGCGATGGACGTATTTTAGAGGCAGCGAATTTGCAGATCAATGAAAGTGCTTTGACCGGTGAATCTTTACCACAGGAAAAAACGACTGAGTCTTTAAGTGGAGAACAGCCTTTAGCCGATCAGACCAACATGGCTTTTTCCAGCGGATTGGTTACCAATGGTACCGGAAAATATGTTGTATCTTCCATTGGAATGGATACACAGATCGGTCATATCGCCAGCATGATCGAAAATGCACAGGAACGTAAGACACCATTGCAGAAAAGCTTAGATGAATTTTCTGTTAAACTCACCATCAGCATTTGTGTGATCTGTGCCATTATTTTAGCCATTAATGTCTTTTTAGCGCATGAAAACGTATTGGATGCTTTGTTGATTGCGGTGGCCTTAGCTGTTGCAGCTATTCCGGAGGCTTTAGGATCCATCGTTACGATCGTGCTTTCTATTTCAACCCAAAAGATGGTCAAGGAAAATGCGATTATCAAGCAGTTAAATGCTGTGGAAAGCTTAGGATGTGTTTCTATTATCTGCTCCGATAAGACGGGAACATTGACACAGAATAAAATGAAGGTCATGGATGTCTTTGCCAATCAGGAAGCTTTTCCACCGGAAACTTTAGATGCCGATGATCATTGTCATGACGTTTTATTGAAAGAATGTCTATTATGTAACAATGCGATTTATCGAGAAGATGCACAGATTGGGGATCCAACGGAGATCGCTTTGTTGGAGCTGTTTGACAATTATGGTAAAAAAGATGGCGATTATATAGTTGAAACCGAACGTATGGATGAGATTCCATTTGATTCGACTCGTAAGATGATGTCCATCAACTCAAAATCACACCTTTATACCAAAGGTGCTGTGGATGAGCTGTTAAAGCGTTGTACGCAAATCTTGATCCATGATCAAAAACGTCCAATTACAAGTGAAGATAAGGAAGTCATCCTGTCAAAGAATGAATATTATGCCAAAAAAGGGTTGCGTGTCTTAGGTTTTGCCTATAAAAATATGGAACCAAAACCGCTTGATTTTGCCGATGAAAGCGATTTGTGCTTTGTAGGTATGGTGGCCCAGATGGATCCGCCTCGTCAAGAAAGCAAAGATGCGGTTGAAAAATGTCGTATTGCCGGTATCAAACCTATCATGATCACAGGTGATCATGCGATTACTGCCCAAAGTATTGCCACAGAGATTGGTATATTTAACGAGGGTGATGTGGTCTTGGAAGGTTCGCAATTAGAAAAGATGAGTGAAGATGAACTGGATGCGATCTTACCAAAAGTTTCTGTATATGCTCGTGTGGCACCGGAACACAAGATTCGTATCGTCAAGGCATGGCAGAAACGAAATGAAATCGTAGCCATGACCGGAGATGGTGTCAATGATGCCCCGGCACTGAAACAAAGTGATATTGGTGTTGCCATGGGAATTACCGGAACAGAGGTTTCCAAGGATGCCGCCAGTATGATCTTAATGGATGATAACTTCTCTACGATCGTAAAAGCGGTCATTACCGGACGAAACGTCTATACCAATATTAAAAATGCCATTACGTATTTATTGTCAGGAAACTTCTCGGCCATTTTGGCGGTTGTTTATACATCTGTATTATTCTTGCCAACACCATTTACGGCTGTGCATTTGTTGTTTATTAACTTGATTACAGACTCCTTACCGGCCATTGCGATCGGTATGGAAAAAGGCTCAGATGATATTTTGAAACAAAAACCTAGAAAGAGTGATGATTCCATCCTGAATTCAAAAACGTTGATCCAAATTGGTACCGAAGGTTTGATCATCTTTGTCTTTGTGATGACTGCCTACTATTTAGGAAATGAAGTCAGTCCGGCGTTGGCTAGTACCATGGCATTTGCGACTTTGTGTTTATCTCGTTTATTCCATGGTTTCTCCAGCCGTTCCGCATTGCCTTTATATAAGCTTTCTATCAATGTCTATAGCTGTTTAGCCTTTGTTGTCGGAGCCGGTTTATTAATGTTGATTTTATTAGTTCCAGGTTTACACGGACTCTTTAGCGTTGCACAAGACCTGACTTTACAATATATCGGTTTGATCGTTCTCTGTGCTTTTGCTTCTTTTATCTGTATTCAGCTATTACGCATTATTAAAACAACAATTAAGAAATAACACTTTGAGGTGATTTGTCACCTCATTTTTTATACAATTTCATAAAAAACAGGATAGTTTGAAGTCTATCCTGTTTTTAGATTATTGACAATCTTTTAAGATATGGTGAATTTCTTCCGTTGATTTTTGTATAGCTTTGGCAATCTGTCCTACAGACATTGTTTGGGATAACGTTTCAATCATATTTCTCTGTTCTTCCAATCTGCCTAGTTCACGTCCTTTTTGCAAGGCTTCTTCACGGGCCCATTTGATTCGTGCATTTTCCATTCGAATGCTGTCATTGATACTCAACTGTTCGAATTCTTCATTGAGCTGATCGATCCATTCCTGGCTCATATACTTGATGATCTTGTCTGCCATGGCGATTTCTTCTTCCTGCTTGATTACTTCTTTGATTATAGACTGTTTTCCTTCGTCTTCAAAGTATTTCAGAAAGAAACTCCACTTTTCAAGTAAGCTCATGTCTTTTACATCCATCAAAGGAACTTTGGGAAGCTGAACAAAGATCAGCTGCATTAACTGTCCGGCATATTTTAAAGCCTGTCCTTTCCAGTTTCTTTGTTCAAACTGTTCCACCAGCTCTTCATATTCCGGAGAAATGATAAAATCCGTGATCACGCTTTGATAAACCAGATGAAAATTCGAATAGGGTTCGCCTTCTTTTAGGACTTGTCTGGATGCTAAACGAATCTCATAATAGAACATGCGATAAAAGAATTCTTCTGGATCGTAAACCACCTGCATTTCGATATTGGCCAGACGACCATCATCAAAAGAGACAATAAGATCCATGCGGGGATGTTTCTGATGGACAATCTCGGAAGTCAGTTCACTGTTCATGACTTTAACAGAAGAAACCGGCTGTTTGAGAATGGAACGGAGCAGGGAACAAAGTGCGATCTGGCTTTCTTTCGTATCGGAACCAAAGACGGACTTAAAAGCCATGTCGTGTTTTAAATTCAATTTCGATGGCATAGAAACCTCCTTACTATCAGCTATCAAAACAAAGCAGTAAAAGAAGGCAAGTAAAAACAGATTTCACATACTAGCAACAATAGCCTCACTATTAGATACGAAATAAATCAGGAAAACTATTAAAAATTTCAATACTTTTTTGAATGATTTAGACTTTGTGCAGATACTTCTCTTTTTTTGTGTTCATTTTGATGCATAACTGGCGCATAATAAGGGTTGCTTTTTCAATTGTTTTTTGTATAATTTAACTACAGCTAAGAAGAGAAAGAGTACATAGTGTCTTTCTTTACAGAGAGCGACTGTTTGGTGCAAGGTCGCAGGAAAGTCTATGGAATACACCTTGGAGCTTCATCATGACGTATGTCTGCGTTAAAGACTAGAGTGCATACTTTTTGTATGAAGTAAGGTGGTACCGCGTTGATAACGTCCTTATAGAGGGCGTTTTTTTTATGGAGGAAACAAAATGAAGTTATTTGATGAATTAAAGTGGCGTGGTCTTGTCGATAATGTGACAAGCCCGGATGTAGAAGATGCCATCAACAATGAACAGCTGACCTTTTATATTGGAACCGATCCAACAGCAGATTCTTTACATATTGGACACTACAGTTCTTTGTTAATGGCGAAGCGTTTACAGATGCATGGACATCATCCTATCATGCTGGTTGGTGGTGCTACCGGTTTTATCGGTGATCCAAAGGCTACCGGCGAGCGTAATATGTTAACACCGGAAGTATTACAGAAAAACTATGATGCCCTGCATGCGCAGATTTCAAAACTTTGGGGCTTTGATATGGTCAACAATTTGGACTGGACAAAAGATATTACGATCATTGACTTTTTGCGTGACTATGGAAAACTGTTTAACGTCAACTATATGATCAACAAGGAAACGGTAAAGAAACGTCTGGACAGTGGTATTAGCTACACCGAATTCTCTTATATGATCTTACAGAGTTTAGATTTCTATACGTTATATAAGACCAGAAATTGTACGATGCAGATTGGTGGCCAGGATCAATGGGGAAATATCACCTCCGGATTGGAACTGATTCGTAAAAAATGTGGTGCGGATGTCAAATGTTATGGCTTGACGATGCCATTGATCACAAAAGCCGATGGTACAAAGTTTGGTAAGAGTGAAAGTGGAACGGTATGGTTGGATCCGAAAAAGACCAGTCCGTATGAATTGTATCAGTTCTTGTTCAATACCGAAGATACAAAAGTCATTGAATATTTGAAGAAACTGACGTTCTTGACCAAAGAAGAAATTGATGCTTTGGAAGTTTATTTAAAAGAAGAACCGCATAAACGCGAAGCACAGAAAGCTTTGGCCAGTCAGGTCGTTAAAGATCTTCATGGAGAAGAAGGATTAGACAGTGCATTAAAAATCACCAATGCGTTATTTAGAGGTTCTTTTTCGGAGTTGAATGATGCGCAGAAATTAGAAGCTGTAGCACAGATGGATCAGATTGAATGTCCTTGTGGTCTGATGTTGGAGGATGTACTGATTCAAACACACATCGCTTCCAGTAAACGAGAAGCACGTGAATGGATCAAGGGAAACTCGATTTCCATCAATGGAAATAAGGTGAATGACCCACAGATGTTGATTGCACAGGGAAATTGTTGTGTGCAAGATTATATGATCTTACGTCGTGGTAAGAAAAATTACTATTGTGTCAAAATGAAAGAGCAGGAAAACTAATTCCCGCTCTTTTTTCCTTGCCATGTGTTTAATGCCGCCATTTTTTTATCGATTTCATTGGTCACGATCGTCTTTTTGATGGTCCATAAAGGAGCAATCAGATCTTTGGCCATTCCATCTCCTGTCAATCGTTCTACGATGCAGTCATAAGGTAAAATTTCCAGTTGTCTGACTACCACATCCACATAGTCTTCTAAGGAAAGTAACGGAAATGGATGCTCCTGGTATTGTTTTGCCAAAACGGTGCCTTCGATGATATGTAACATATGAATCTTGATCGCATCAAAAGGATGTTTGCCAAGCTGTCGCACCGTATCGATCATATCTTCTTTGGTTTCACCGGGTAAGCCATTAATGATATGTACACAGGTCAAAATGGGAGCATCTTTTAGCTGTTCCAATGCATCCCAAAGCTCTTGTGTTGTATGAAGCCGATTTAAACGTTCCATAGTCTTATCATGTGCGCTTTGTAAGCCTAGCTCGATCCAGGTTTCTTTTTCTTTAGCTTTTTCAGAAAAATAATTGATGATTTCCGGGTTTAGACAATCGGGTCTTGTCGCAATACAAACTCCTAAAACATCGTCACGGGCATAAAAGGGATCATAGATTTTTTGTATCGTCTTCAAATCGGCATAGGTGTTGGAGTAAGATTGAAAGTACGCAAAGCCTAAACAACCCGGCCATTTTCTTTGCATTCGCTCTAAGCCAAGTTCATATTGAGTTTCCAAACTGTCCAAAAAGGAAAGGATACTGTCACCGCTTCCTTTTCCGGAACAAAAGGTACAGCCGCCAAATCCTTTGGTACCATCTCGATTGGGGCAGGTAAAGCCGCCATTCAAGGGAACCTTGGCTACTTTTTGATGATACTTGGTCTTAAAATAATGATTGATCGTATAATATCGTTTATTGTCATGAGAGTGTGTATAAGAATTGTTCATTGTCATCACCTTGCACATCCTATCATATTTCGATCAGAAATGACAGCTTGTTGAAAAAGACAAAACACACTAAAAAATATAATCTTTGATTTATTCGATAGATAAAGGCTTTCCAGCTCAAAACAATGAGTCATGCAGAATTTATGCTACACATTTTGATTAGGATATGATATCATGTCTAAGCATTAAGGGGACATAGAGAGTGGTTTTAGGAGGCTCAGTTATGTCAAATTTTTTTTCTAAGGACCATAATAACATTCCTAAATACGCCTTAAAGATGACAAAACAAAAGGGAATACGAATGCGGGTTACAGCCAGAGGAGAGTTGGTTGTGCATGCCAATCCGTTTTGTACAAAAGAAATGATCGATAAATATGTAGAACGTCATTTGGATGAAGTTTATTTTAAAGCCAAAGTGCCAACGGTCCGGCTTTTTGGGAGAAGTTTTCAGGTCAAAAAAATCAAAGGAACGACCAGTCATGTCACAACTTGTGAGGATGAACTGATTATACAGGCAAAAGATGAAGCGAGCATGGAAAAGGTTTTCCAACAGTTTTTACGGGCAAATGCCAAAGATGTATTGTGTGATATCTCGGAAATGATCTTTTATCGTTTTCAAGAGTATTCCATTACTATGCCTAAGGTCTTGATTCGAAAGATGACAAGCAGCTGGGGCATCTGTCATCCGGAAACAAATTCGATTACGTTAAATGCGGAGTTGATACATTACCCGGTTGAATTTATCGAATATGTTGTTTGCCATGAATTTATTCATCTTTTACAACCGAATCATTCACCGGCATTTTATGACATCTTAAAAAAAGTGATGCCGGATTATAAACGGCGGATCGATCTGATTGAAACCAATAATGAAAAGCAGTATCTCATGTGATACTGCTTCTTTTTTATAATTCGCGTCCGATAACTTCGGCAATTTTTCTTCCTTTTTGAACCAGATTGGCATATTTTTCCGGTTTTAGGCTTTGGTCTCCATCGCTCCATGCACATTCTGGATTGTCGTGTACTTCTATGATCAGGCCATCGGCACCTGCGGCAATCGCAGCTAAAGATAGTGATTCAATCAGTTTCCAGTCACCGGCGGCATGACTTGGATCGATAATGATTGGCAGATGCGTTCTTTCTTTGATAATAGGAATGACCGCAAGATCCAAAGTGTTTCTTGTCATAGTCTCAAAAGTTCGTATTCCTCTTTCGCAAAAGATCACATTTGGATTTCCTTCAGACATGATATATTCGGCAGCCATGATCCATTCATTGATCGTGTTGGCCAATCCGCGTTTTAGTAAAACCGGTTTTTTGGTTCGTCCAACGGCTTTCAATAGATCGAAATTCTGCATATTTCGTGCTCCGATCTGAATGATATCCACGTTTTGAACAAATTCATCCAAGTGCTCTACGGCCATCAATTCACTGACGATCGGAAGGCCAGTCTGTTCTCTGGCGATACATAAATCGTTGACTCCCTCGGTTCCTAATCCCTGGAAAGCATAAGGGCTGGTTCTTGGCTTATAGGCACCTCCTCGAAGCATATCGGCACCACATGCTTTGACTTCCTTGGCAATGCGTGTGATCTGCTCTTTTCCTTCAACACTGCAGGGACCGGCAATCATGACGATCTTTTTGCCGCCAATGGGAATGCCATTGACATCGATAATGGTATCTTCCGGATGAAACTTCCGATTGACCAGCTTATAAGGTTCATCCACTCGCTGTACATTGGCAACGATGGGGTTGGCCATGACATTCTTCTCATCGACTTTTGAGGTATCCCCAACTAAACCAAAGACATTGTAGTTTTCTCCGTAAATCACAGTGACCTGCAATCCCATGTTTTCAAAACGATGGATCAGCTGATCGATTTTTTCTTGTTGGGCTTCTTTTTTTAAGGTAATGATCATATAGTTTTTCCTCCTGTACAAATTAAATCTTGTATATGGTCTTTTACTTTTTGAATACTTGTTTGGGCAATCGTATCTAAATCGGTATTGTTTACGATTTGAATGTCACTATATTGAAGATAGTAGGGCATGCGTTGATGATACATGTCTTCCACCGCTTTTTGACTGCTGGAAAGAGGACGTGTGGGATCATTGGATTCCAACTGATCTAAATCACGATCCAGAAAGATCAAAACACCATTTAATCGTAATGCATCGATGTTGATTTTGCTTTTGATGATGCCACCTCCACAGGCAATCACCAGATTTTGACTGGCACTGATACGTTTTGTAACTTTAGTTTCCAGTTCTCGAAATACAGCTTCTCCGGTTTCGGCAAAGATTTCCGGTATGGTTTTCTGTGCTTCTTTTTCGATTTCTTCATCCAGATCGATAAATTTCTTTTGGGAAAGCTGTGCTACTTTTTTTCCTATGGTACTTTTACCACAGCTAGGCATCCCGATAAAAACCAGATTCGTTTTTTCCATCAATAAATCAAATAAGATTTGATCGATCACTTTTTGCGGTGTCGTATCTTGTAGAAAATGTTCTTTGGCACGAATAGCCTGTACGATCAACATTTCCATTCCTGCTGCATACAACAATCCTTTTTCTCGGGCCTGCAGACAAAGCTTGGTACAGATTGGATTATAGACAACATCCAATACCGCTTTACACTTCGGAAAGTCGTTTAAATCAACAGCCTGTTCATCGATATGAGGATACATACCGACAGGCGATGTGTTGATAATGATATCCGCATCGCAATGGTTGGCATAGACTTCCTTGTAGGAAATCGCATCATCTTTTGGATGACGGGATACACAAAGAATCTGTTTGGCGCGATGGTTTCTGCAGACGGCTTTAATAGCTGCCGCAGCACCGCCATTTCCTAAAACCAATACTTTTTGATACTGGATGGGAATATGATGATGACGAATCATATAATTAAATCCATCATAATCTGTATTGTATCCATAAAGCTTTCCATCACGATTGACGATCGTATTGACAGCGCCGATAGCTTTGGCATGTTCATCTATAAAATCCAAATAGGGAATGACTGTCTTTTTATACGGAATTGTTACATTGATGCCTTGAAACGCTTTTTTACGCATAAAATCATCGAGCTGTTCTTCGGATAAAGGCATTAGATCATACGTATAATCAGCCAGCTTTTCGTGAATGATCTTGGAAAAGCTGTGCGATAGTTTTTTTCCGATCAATCCATACTCGCTCATTGTAAAACCTCCTTGAAGTAAATAAAAAAGCATCATGTGAGAAATGCCATGATGCTTAAAAGCCCCGAAAAAAGAACCAGTTTGTTAAAAAATGGCTTTTTCAGGGCTATTTAAAGGTATACATAAAATAAGAAACAGAATTAATATTTTTCATAAGTTTTCACCTTATGAAAATAATTTACAATACAACGTTGTAAAAATCAAGGAAAAACTGACAAGATTCTATATTTTTTGGTACACTAAAAAAGGTGATAGAAATGAATGCAATACAATGGAACAATAGAAAGCCAAAGATTTGTATACCTGTTATGGAGGCAACCGAAGATAGGATCCTTCAACAAGTGGAAACAATACGCGCTATGGATATCGACCTTGTTGAGTGGCGAATCGATGCCTTTCAACAAATAAAAGATTTAACAAGATGTATAGAGATTGCCAAAATGATAAAAGAACGTCTTGACGGGTTGGGATTGTTGATTACGTGTCGAACGAAACAAGAGGGCGGATGCCTTGATTACACCGATTCATTTTATAAAGAATTATATCAACGGATTTGCAAAGAACAAGTCGCTGACTTGATCGATTTGGAATACGATCGGGGAAAAGATGTCTTTGATCGGTTGTTGCCGATTGCCAGAAAAAATCAAATCCAGGTTATCGCATCGCATCATGATTTTAATAAGACGCCTTCAAAAAAAGAAATCATGGAAAAATTGAACTGCATGAGACAAACGGAGGCGGATATTATTAAAATGGCCTGTATGCCAAGATCAAAAGAAGATGTCTTTGTATTGATGGAGGCAACTTCTACTTTTAAAGAACACTATCCGGATATCGTGCTTGTGACAATGTCCATGGGCAGACAAGGAATGCCATCCAGAATTTTGGGAGAATTTATGGGAAGCTCTCTGACTTTTGCATCGGCCGGTACTCAAAGTGCACCGGGACAAATTGATGTGGATGTTATGCATATTTTGATTGATACATTGCATAAGATACAAGAATAAGCTATGAGGACAATGAATAAAAAAGAGCCTTATAGCCAATGTCATTAAGTTAAGAAAATGAACACTTTGAGGAGCACACAAAATGTGTGCCTCTCTTTTTTTATCAAAAAATCAAACAAATATATTGACAAACATTGAAAAGAATGCGGCCTATTATTCATAAAACATGAATAATAGGCCAATTGTTTATAGGTATACGATTTTGGAGGTACTTATGAACATAAAGATTTGGTTATTCTCTGGATACTCCTTCTGCTTCTTCTTTTATCCAAGCTCGTGATAAGATCCGACCCGATGCATTTCATACACTTTTGGATGAAGCCAATCCAACAACACTGAATGTTGGAGATCTCAAAGGTTTTGGCGCAACCATTGTAACGGAAGATGCGACCAACAAGCTCATCAAGATCGAAAGCTCTGATCCGGAAGTCTTAGAAGTTATTCGTACCAATGCAGGTGATCATTATACTTATACACTGCATGCCTTGAAACAAGGTACAGCTACATTAACGATTACATCGAATGGAAATACGGCGCAGGGACAGCCGGTGACTAAACAAGTGGAAATCACGATTAATGAGGCGGTTACTTCCAAAGAAGAATTAGAAGCGAAAATTGAAGAAGCAAATACGATCTTAGAAAACGAAAATCTTTATACTAACACATCGTTAGATGTATTAAAGAACGCTTTAAAACCGGCCAATGATATCGATCAGAAAGAAGATGCAACACAAACAGAAGTCAATGCACAGGTCGTACAGCTCTTTAAAGCTATTCAACAGTTAGAGTATCGCGGTTCTAATGAAGGACAGCCAGACAGTGAAAATCCAATTGCGGTCGATCCGGAAAACGTGACAGCGACAACATCAGCTTCAGAAGGTCCGGTTGGCGATGCCTTTGATGGAAACCCGGGAACATACTGGCATTCCGGATGGGAACAGGGTACCGAAAAGCTGCCACAAAGTGTAACGATTGATCTTAACAATGAATATGATGTGGAACAAGTTAACTACCTGCCTCGTCAGGGCAGTCGAAATGGTGACATCGTCAAATATCAGATTGAAACCAGTGAAGATGGAGAAAACTTTAAACCGGTGGTTGTAGGTACGATTGAAAACGATGGTACTTCCATTGTGGAAAGAACCGAACCGCATAAGATCAAATTTGACAAGACCAAGGCACGTTATGTTCGCATTACGGCTCTGGAATCTTTAGGAAATCAAAATAACCTTTATGCTTCTGCTGCAGAATTCAGTATCTTTGGAGCATTGCATTCTGATGCGATTCCGGCTACTTCAATTGAACTGGATAAAACCGAATTAAAGCTGGATGCCGGCAATACAGAAACTGTTACCGCAACGATCCTGCGGGAAGATACGACCGATAGTATCACCTGGGAATCTTCCGATCCAGCGATTGCCAGTGTAGAAGCCATTACCAGTCGTAGAGCCAGAAGAGATGTCAGTGGTACAACGAATACAAGTACAGTGACGATTACCGCTTTAAAAGCCGGTACGGCAACGATCACAGCCAAAGCGAATGACACGGTAAGTACGACTTTAACGGTGACAGTCGAAAATCCAAAACAGGAGCAACTGTCGGCATTGATTGAAAAGGTCAAAGCTGTTAAATACGAAAATGCTGCTTTACAGGATTATGTCACTTCCGAAATTGAAAAGGCAGAGCAAGCCCTGGATAAAGATCAGGATACCTTACAGAATGCGTATTACGCTTTAGCCGGTGCTTTGTCTGAAAGCGAAGCAATCCAAAAGGATATTGATCAGATCAACAGTTTTAATAGTATGGATGATTCTCGCTATGCACAAAATGATAAGTTTACTTTGTTTAAATAACAGCTGGAATTAGCTAAGAATCTGTTATCTAATCCAGTACAGAATAAAGAATTGATCAAATCGCATGTAGAAGCATTAAAGAAAGGCTTTGCGCAACTGGAAGAATTGAACCGTGAAAAACTAGCAAATGCGATTCAGGAAGCTGAAAAAGTTAATTTAGAAAACTGTGTAGAAGATGATGCCTTGACTGCGTTTAAAACAGCATTAGACAATGCGAAAGCAGCCAATCCACAAACCAATGAAGAAATTGATACATTAGTCAACGCTTTATTGGATGCACAGGCCGGTTTACATTTTAAAGAGGAAGAAGACCTTGCCTCTGTGCAACAAAGAGATTCCATCAGCCATGCGTTGGATGTTTTAAAGAATCTAGATTTGAAGCTTTATTCTGATGAAGATCAGAAGCTGATCCAGAATGCAATTTCTGAGGGTGAAAAGGCATTGGCTAATGATAAGTTATCCAATGAAGAAGCATCGGCAGTGATTGAAACACTGGCTAAGGCTTTAGCAGTAGAACCTAAGGAAGAAGAGCATATTAATGAAAATCTTGCGACTTCACAACAGAAGGATTCAATTCGATCTGCTTTAGATATTTTAAAGGATATCGATCTGGACTTGTATGCTTCTAAAGATCAAGAATTGATCAAAGATGCGATTGCAGCCGGTGAAAAAGCCTTGGAAAATGACAAGCTGACCAATCAGGAAGCCGATGATGTCATTGCGACACTTGCCAAAGCTCTTTCTGTAACACCAAAAGAGGATGAAAAACCAGATACAGAAAATCCGGGAACAAATCCTTCGGAAAATCCAGGCAATGATCCAGATACAGAGAACAGTCAGACCAATTCATCAAATACTGTTACAGTAAATCCAACAGATTCTTCCAAGTCTAATGGAAATACAAAAACAGGCGTACATTCCTTTGTCGGCTTATTTGTCGCTTTGGCTACAACGGCTGCTGCTACGGCCGGTACTGTAACTGTACTTAAAAACAAAAAGATTCGTATTCGCCGTAAAGGAAAGAAATAATGAAGTCTTTTAAAGGCATCATACTGATTCTCTCTTTGATTTTGCTTGTGGGATGCAGTGCGAACAGTTCGCCTGCATCTCCAGGTGAGATCCAAACTATCAATTTAGATCAGGTCGATGAAAAAATTGCAAACCAGGATAGTTTTATCGTGTACTATGCACAATCGGATTGTGGCTATTGCCATGATTTTGATGAAATTCTCAGTGAATTTGTTCCGAATCATCCAATTACGATCTATAAGGTTTTATTGGATCAGGAAGAAAATGCCACACCGGCGGATAATTTAGCCAGAGTGCGTAATTACTTTCCAACCTTTCATGTAACTCCAAGCGTATATTATGTTGAAAAAGGAATTTTTAAATCCGATCTGAATCCGGAAAGTGTTGAGATTACCAAAGACATGTTGGAGGCATGGGTAAAAAACAATCATCTGGAAAATCTATAATATTTTGTGTCATGAACAAAAGGGACGAATGAATTTCGTCCTTTTCTTTTGGGTTTGGAAATAAAAAATAGAAAGATGTTGTGAAATAAAACGATTATGATATAATCTCTTTCGTTAACTAGACGGGAGGGATGTATTGAGTTAGAAAACATATAGTATATTGAAAATAAAATCGACCCTTTGAAATACGCTGACGGTCAGCAGGTCATCGCCGATTTTATGACTGATGAAGTCTTATTGTGGGTTAAAAGCCCAGTTTTATGAGCACACACTTGTAGAATCAATAAGAGTATTAAAAGCAATATGCTATATAAAGCTCAATAGATCTGATAAAAATTGAATCGTTTCAAAATCATCAGCAGTTACAAGTGCTCTAGGTAAAGAAGGAGTATTTTAATGAAAAAGTTATTTTTAGTTTTATGTGCCATGGTTTTGGCAGGCTGCAGTGCCACAAAAGTCAATATGAGTGATGAAATGAAAATTGACAATCCCGTTGATCTATCCAAGGAAGATGGAGCGGATAGTGTCGAAAGAGATGGAGATCATGAAGATTCCATCTATTATGCACATCCGGATTTTTATAATATGGAATCTGACGATACATTGACGATTCTTAGTCATTTTGAAACTCTCCAACAATCTTCGGAATGGAGCTGTGGAGTCGATAGTGCTTTAATGGTGTTGAATTACTATGATAAGCTGGGCGATCATACAGAAGAATCTTTGGCTATGTATCGTACCAACCAGCTGGCACAGGAAGCAACCAGTCTGGAGTCTATGATCAAAATCTTTGAAGGTGTAGGAGGTATGGAGATTCATTCCACCTATGATTATACACAGGAAGAAGCTGCCGAGAAGATCAATCTGGATATGATTCGTGAATACTTAAAAGATGGTGTTCCTGTCATGATCGCATGGAATGACTGGGGTGGTCATTGGCAGACCATTATCGGTTATGATGATATGGGAACCGAAACAACACAGGATGATGTGATCATCGTAGCTGATTCTTACGATACAACGGATCACAATCAGGATGGTTACGGTATCATTCCGGCCGAACGTTTCTATTATAACTGGACAATGTATGATTTCTTTGAGAAAAATTATCAGATTGATGAAAGAGATCATTTGTTTATTGCGGTAAAACCAGTTTAAATCAAATATAAGCATCATAGTGTTTAGGAGCTTGGTATGAAAAAAATAGTATTTGAAGAATATGAAAGCTTTTTAGAGCAGATCCAACAGGAAGATCAATCAAATCAAGATTATATCTGTATTGATTTTCAATCTCTTGTCGATCATTTGGAAACCATTGAACAGGTTTTGGTACTACAAATGGCTCTGGCAAAGATACATAAGCGCTGTATTCTGTACTTTCCATATCCGGGAAAAGAGAAAATGACAGAAACAGAATATGAAGCGTATAAACGTGAGCTTCAAAAGTTACAGAATATTCAACTTTGTTTGGAAGAATTTTCTTGATGTCATAAATGGACTAAAAAGAAAGGGCTTTAATTTTAATTTTCCTAGTCCTGTGGTATAATTCTTATAAACAAGGAGGTACCTATTATGAAAGTCAATGTAGTAGGAAAAAACGTAACTGTTACGCAAGGGATCTCTGATAAGATTCACAAAAAGCTGGATGTATTGAACAAATACTTTATCATCAGCGATGAGGATACAGCCAATGTGCTGATTCGTACCTATCCTCATAAACAAAAGATTGAGGTGACGATTCCCACAAAGTTTGCCATTCTTCGTGCTGAAGTCATGGATGACGATTTATATAATGCCGTGGATAAAGTCATCGATAAGCTGGAAGATCAGATTCGTCGTCAGAAGACTCGTCTGACACGCAAGAATAAAGATTCATTGGCCGAGGCTTTTTTGGAAGATGATGAAATTTATGGTTCTGATGAAGATGTCGTAGTAAAGACGAAATCCATCGAACCGGTAGAAATGAGCCTGGATGATGCCATCATGAAAATGGAGCTTTCAGGACATGATTTCTTTATCTATACAGATGATGAAACGCAGAAAATTGCCGTTGTCTATAAACGTTATGATGGCGGATATGGTTTGATTGAAACAGAATAATGAGATGGAAGATCGAATGGGGAAATGACCATTCGGTCTTTTTTTCTGGCTTTAGAAAACTTTAAGAATTAAATGGAAAAAACATGATAGAATAAAACTATGTACACGATATTATTGGTAGAAGATGACAATGTGATTGCGACAAAAACAGCGCAGTTTCTTAAAAGCTGGAATTATGAAGTTGTTCTGGTCAAAGATTTTCATGATGTCATGGATACATTTTTTCAATGTAATCCGGATTTAGTCTTGATGGATGTGACCTTACCGGTCTTAAATGGGTATCACTGGACAACACAGATTCGCAGGGTATCTAAAGTGCCGATCCTGTTTGTATCGAGTGCCGGTGACAATATGAATATTGTGATGGCATTAAGCCAGGGAGCTGATGATTATATCACCAAGCCTTTTGAACTGCAGATCCTGCAGGCAAAGATTCAGGCACTGCTTCGAAGAACCTATGACTTTAGCGGAAAGCTAAATGTGCTGGAGCATAAAGGCTTACGATTTGTGATCGAAGAAAATAAAACATTATATCAGGATCAGGAAATTGAGCTTTCTAAAAATGAGGCAAAGATCCTGCATATTTTATTAGAGAAGAAGGATACGATCGTTTCTCGAGAAGAAATGATGAATTATTTATGGAAAACGGATTTTTATGTGGATGAAAATACATTAAGTGTGAATGTGAATCGATTGCGAAAGAAACTGGAATCTATTGGTTGTACCAATTACATCGAAACGAAAAAAGGATTGGGTTATAAGATATGAAATGCCTTACTTCGTATATCAGAGATCATAAATATTGGTTTTGCCTGATGCTTGTCTTGTTTTTGATGTTGTTATGCTTATTTTATGTATATCAAATGGATGTAGAGCCTTTATTGTATGGTTATCTTTTGATCTTGTTTTTCTTTTTTATCTTTATTGGCTTTGATTTCTATAAATATGTTTTGATGCATCATCAACGTGCAACGATTCGTGAGGAAAATATCGTATCGGCCTTATCCATTGAGGATATGACACTTGCCGGTCAGGATTATCATGAACTCTTGGAGAAGATGGATCATGCCCGCGTAGAAGCTATTATGGAAAATGAAAACCAGGTTAAGGAAACGATGGATTACTTTACGATGTGGATTCATCAAGTGAAATTACCGATTGCCGGTATGCAGCTATCACTGGAAGAAGAACAGTTAGATAGAAAATCCATACAAAGCCAGCTTACCCGCATCAATCAATATACAGATATGGTTTTGGCGTATTTACGTATGTATTCTAAGCAGTCAGATTTTCTGTTTCGGGATGTTGATCTGGATGATTTGATCCGACAATCCATTCGGTATTTTTCGACCGACTTCATTGCCCGAAAGATTCATCTTGATTTTCAACCGACACATCAATCGGTGTTGACCGATGAAAAATGGCTAGTGTTTGTCCTGGAGCAGATTTTATCCAATGCCCTGAAATATACACCGATCAACGGAGAGATTCGTATTTTTACGAACGACTCTAAACAACTGGTGATTGAAGATAACGGGATCGGTATCAGTGCCGGTGACTTGGCTCGTGTGTTTGAAAAGGGATATACCGGCTTTAATGGACGTAAGGATAAAAAGGCTACCGGTTTGGGACTGTATCTCTGTAAAGAAATCTGTCGTAAGCTGGAGCATACGATTTCCATTGAATCCAAGCCAAATACCTATACTCGCGTGTTATTGGGATTGGATCGAAGACGATTTCGTCATGAGTGACACCTTTCTTACAAAACTGTAAGATTAAAAGGCAAACTGTAAGCTAAATCCATGTCAGGAATCCTGGGGATTTCCTATAATGAAATCACAAAGGAGGAATGATCTATGTCATTATTAGAAGTAAGAAATGTAAAGAAAATATACACGACACGCTTTTCTTCCAACAAAGTGCAAGCTTTAAGCGATGTCAATTTTAATGTGGAGAAGGGTGAATATGTGGCCATCATGGGAGAATCCGGTTCCGGAAAGACCACATTATTGAATATATTGGCGGCCCTGGATCGACCGACTAATGGAATTGTGCGTTTGAATGGAAAAGATATCACTAAGATCAAAGATAAACAGATTTCTTCATTTCGTCGGGAACATTTAGGATTTGTGTTTCAGGATTTTAACTTATTGAATAACTTTTCCAATAAAGATAATATTCTTTTGCCTTTGGTGCTGGCTAAAATGAAATATAACGATATGATCCATCTGTTGATACCGGTTGCCCGCAAGCTGGGAATTGAGGAGCTGTTAGATAAATATCCTTATGAGATTTCCGGAGGGCAGAAACAAAGAGTAGCGGTGGCAAGAGCCATCATCACCAATCCGGAATTGATTTTGGCCGATGAGCCAACCTGTGCTCTGGATTCAAAATCCACCGAAGAGCTTTTAAGCGTTTTTAATACTTTAAATGAAAACCATCAAACGATCGTCATGGTAACGCACTCCACAAAAGTGGCTGCGCATGCCAAGCGTGTTCTCTTTATCAAGGATGGACAGGTGTTCCATCAAATTTATCGCGGCGAAAAGACGATGGATGAAATGTATCAGTGTATTTCTGATACGCTGACACTGCTGGCAACAGGTGGTGTTCATCATGCGTAATTTCTTTTACTTTCGTTTAGCTCTTGACAATTTTAAAAAGAATGCGCGAATGCAGATTCCGTTTCTTCTATCCAGCTCACTAACCGTTATGATCTTCTATCTGGTCTTTTCTTTATCGACCAATGAAGGCATCGGCGGTTTAATGGGTGGCAATTATGTTCAGCAGCTTTTAGGCTTTGGAATCGGTGTTATTATCGTATTCTCTATCATCTTCTTATTTTATACCTATTCGTTTTTGATCAAACGAAGAAAGCGGGAATTTGGTTTATTTAATATTTTAGGAATGGAAAAGAAGCATATTGCGCGCATGCTGTTTCATGAAACATTTATCAGTTTCTTTCTTTCGCTGGTACTGGGTATTCTTGTCGGTATCTTATTTGATAAGCTGATGTATATGCTGTTGTTGAGGATGATTCAGGCGGATGTGCATTTTGGCTTTTATATTTCGACATCCGGCATCCTATGCAGCTTTCTTTTATTCTTTGCGATTTATGTTTTGATCTATGTTTTTTCGTTGGTGCAGGTGCATATTGCCAATCCGATCGAATTATTAAATAGTGACAAGGTCGGCGAGAAAGAGCCGAAGGCTAAGTGGATTCTGGCATTGATCGGACTGGTGTGTTTAATTACCGGCTATTATATGGCGATTACGATTACAAATCCATTAATGGCTTTTACCATGTTCTTTATTGCGGTCATTTTAGTAGTCATCGGAACGTATTTATTGTTTACGGCCGGTAGTGTGACATTATTAAAGCTGTTAAAGAAGAATAAACGATATTATTATAAAACAAATCATTTCATCAGTATTTCCAACATGATCTATCGTATGAAACAAAATGCGATTGGTTTGGCTAATATTTGTATTCTATCAACGATGGTACTGGTGATGTTATCGACTACGTTATCGTTATGGAATGGTATGCAGGATATTTTAGATCAAAGATATCCACGAGAAATCATTGTCTCTTTACGCGACTATGATTTATATACGACAAAAGATCGATTGATGCAGGTCGTTAAAGATCAAAATATTCAGGTCAAGGACGAGATGTTTTACCGCTATTCATCAATGAGTGGACTCTTACATGGAAATGCGGTGGATCTAGGTTTGGATCAAGGTGGCCTTAGTGATGTCAATGATGCGATCACCATCTATATGATTCCATTAGAAGACTACAATGAAGCTATGCATTCACAAGATACATTAGATCCCGGACAAGTTATGATCTATGGCTTACGCATTGATTATGAACAGCCGGAAATTCGTATCGGGGATCAAAGCTTCCAGGTCAAAAAAAAGTTAAATCAATTTATGGATAACCAGGAAGCGGCCAGTACGGTCAGTCCCAGCTTATTTATTGTGATGGATAATGTGGATACGGTCTTAAAAATGCAGGAAATCCAGGAACAAAGCTATGAAGTCACAAATCGACCAACGAGTGTATTTGCCTTTGACAGCGAAGATTCACGTTCTCAAAAAGAAATCGCATCTCTTTTCAATGTATTAAATAATACGGAGGATTTTGAAAGTGAAAAAGATTATACCTGGGTTTATACGGAGTGTAGGGATACCGATCAAATCAATATGTTAGGATTATATGCCGGATTCTTATTCCTGGGTATCTTCTTAAGCATCTTATTTGTGATCGCAACTGTATTGATCATGTATTATAAGCAGATCACGGAAGGTTATCAAGATAAGGAACGCTTTGAAATCATGGAAAAGGTCGGTCTGGAGAAAAAAGATATTCGTCGCTCTATCAATTCACAGGTGCTCACGGTATTTTTCCTGCCATTGATCGTCGCCGGTATCCATATTGCGTTTGCCTTACCTTTGATCGATAAACTGATGGGTCTATTATACTTTGATAATATCAAACTGTTTATTTTGACAACTGCCATTTGTTTTGGTGTCTTTGCCTTGATCTATTGCGTTGTATATGTCTTGACCTCTAAAGTGTATTATCGTATCGTGAAGGCAAGATGATAAAGAAGATTGGCAAGCTTATAGCTCTGATTTTCCTGCTGGCAGCCATGAGCGTAGGATGTCTTGCGGGACTTGGCTATATGGATTATAAAGAAGCAATAGATCAGACAAGCATTGAAGACAAGATGGAAAGCATTCAAAGCCATGAAGATTACGTTACTTTGGAACAGTTTCCGGAATTATATCGTAAAGCTGTGGTAGCGGTAGAGGACCATGATTTTTATGAACATCAGGGCATTGATTTGGAAGACATCGGACGAGCCATCTTAAATAACTTAAAGGTCATGTCGTTTGTGGAAGGTGGTTCAACGATTACTCAGCAGCTGGCCAAAAATGAATTTTTCACCCAGGATAAGAACTTTGTACGTAAATTTGCCGAGATTTTTATGGCCTTTGATATCGAAAGCAAATATTCTAAAGATCAAATCTTAGAGCTTTATGTCAATTCCATTTATTTTGGAGAAGGCTATTACGGTATTCATGCGGCCAGTCTTGGATATTTTCAAGTCGATCCTGCCGATTTAAATGAAGCCCAATGTATTTTATTAGCCGGTATTCCGAATGCGCCCAGCGTTTACTCTTTAAATGTGAATCCGGTTCTTGCGAAACAAAGGGCAAAACAAGTATTACGGCAGATGGTCAAATATTCTTTTCTATCAGAGGATGAGGCACAGAATATCGCTTACCAGCTTGATCAAATGATCGTTGGTTAGACATAAATTACGGAATGTAAGCGATCGCAAATTTGTGAAAAACGACTGGTTGTGATTTCTCAAGAATTTCACTTTTCAAATTGTTTTTCTATGATATAATACTTGAAGACAGGAGGTACTACCCATGGGATTTATGGACAAGGTAAAAGATTTCGTAGCACCAATCGAAGAAGAAGATGAAGGATACGAAGCGCAGCCAGTTGAAACTGTAAGCAATGAAACAGAGGCTGAACCTCAAAATCGATATGAAAGACCAAAAGCAAGAACAAATTCAGCGACTTTAAATGCTAAGACAAAGATGGTTTTATTCGAACCTAGAAGTTTTGGAGAAGCCGAAGAAGTAGGACAGCGTTTGAAAGAGGGACGTGCCGTTGTAGTCAATCTGCATAAGCTGGATCGTGACTATGCACAACGTACCATTGATTTTTTAACAGGTGTTGTCTTTGCACTGGATGGAAAGATCCAGAAGATTGGTCAGAACGTCATTTTGTGTTCACCAGCTGAAATTGGTGTACAGGGATCGATTTCTTTAGGAAATCCAGATGACTTTGAAGACTAAGGCTGAATCTGAGATAAGAAGTACATACTATAGAGGTCATGAGTTGTTTATTGCCCGTTTACAGGATCAATTTGATCTTGCGAAACAAAGGCAAATACCGGTCTTGACCTCTTTTTTAACGCCTGTAGAACAAAGAATTGTGGCACAACAGGCGCCCAAAGATCTTTTTGTCTCATTTTATGGCGGTTATGAAAATGCGGTTCGCAAGATGGCTTGTATCCAGCCGATGGATTTGGAACCAAACTACGATTATGTGATCTTAAAAAGCACATATATTCCACAAAAAAGAGTCTGTACACACAAGGATGTGCTTGGAGCTTTAATGCATTTAGGCCTGCAAAGAAATCAGCTCGGCGATATCTTTGTTGATGAGAATCAAATCCTTTTGGTCTGTAAAGAAGGAATGACAGACTTTATTTGTCAGGAATGTCATAAGATTGCCAATGCTATTGTCCGTTTTAAAGAAGATTATACGGTTGTTTTCCCAACAGCTTCTACTGAAATCATTAAGGTTCATGTCGCATCCCTTCGCATGGATGCGATTGTGGCAGCCTTAGCCCATTGTTCACGCTCGAAAGCCATGGATTTATTACGGAGTGGATTTGTGAAGTTGAACGATGTTGTTCTTGAAGAAAACGATCGATTGTGTAATAATGATTACGTTTCTATACGTAAGGTAGGTCGCTTTCAGTTTTTAGGTGTGGAAAATCACACACGAAAGGACAGACTGATCTTGCGTTTTGAAAAATATGTATAGGCAAAGACAAAGACAAGTCGGTTTCTACATGTTTCAATCAGAGAGCAATCGGTTGGTGAAAAGATTGTATGAGGCAGGATACCGGTATCCCTTTGGAGCTGAATTTCTGAAAGAAAATAGTAAGAAATTCCGGATGATTCCGTTATCTTATTGAGGGCACAGTGTATCTGTGAACTAAGGTGGTACCGCGTTTTTAACGTCCTTGGAAAAGGACGTTTTTTTTATGAAAGCAGGAGGAAAAAAGATGGATTATAAAGAAACGTTGCATATGCCAAAAACTGCTTTTGAAATGCGAGGCAAGCTTCCGACAAAGGAACCTGGATTTCAAAAGAGATGGCAAGATCAAAAACTGTATGAAAAAATGTTGGAAAGAAGAAAGGATGCCAAATCGTTTGTATTGCATGATGGCCCGCCTTATGCCAATGGCGATATTCATTTAGGACATGCCTTAAATAAAATCTTAAAGGATGTCATCAACAAATCTCACTTTATGTTAGGAGAAAAGGTTCCTTATATTCCGGGCTGGGATACTCACGGACTTCCGATTGAAACGGCTGTCACAAAGCTTGGTTATGATCGCAAGAAGATCGGTATTGCCGAATTTAGAAAGATTTGTTACGACTTTGCGATGAAGCAGGTAGAAAACCAGAAGAAAGGTTTCTTATCCTTAGGATCGATCGGGGATTATGATCATCCGTATATTACATTACAGAAGGAATTTGAAAAACATCAGATCGAAATCTTTGCGGATATGGCATTGAAAGGCTTGATCTATAAAGGATTAAAACCGGTTTACTGGTCACCAAGCAGTGAATCCGCTCTTGCCGAAGCTGAGGTCGAATATAAGGATATCAAATCACCAACGATCTATGTGAAGTTCCAGGTCAAAGACGGAAAAGGTGTTTTAGATACTGATACTTATTTTGTCATCTGGACGACAACACCATGGACCATTCCGGGAAATCTGGGAATCTGTGTGCATCCGGATATGACCTATGCTTTGGTTAATACAGACAAGGGAAAACTGATCATGTTGGAGGAACTGGTAGAGCAGTTATGTCCAAAATTTGAATGTGAAACGTTTGAAATCATCAAAACGTTCAAAGGTAGTGAATTTGAATACATCACCTGCACTCATCCTTTGTATCCGGAACGTGAAAGTTTGTTGATGCTGGCTGACTATGTAACGGCGGATGCCGGTACTGGTTGTGTGCATACGGCACCGGCTTTTGGTGAAGACGACTTTAATACAGGAATGCGCTATAAGCTGCCGGTTTATTGTAACGTAGATGAGCAGGGGCGCATGATGGAATCCTGCGGAGAATGGCTTGCCGGACAATATGTAGAAGATGCCAATAAGACAGTTACAATGAAGCTGGACGAATTAGGGGCTTTATTAAATCTAACCTTTATTACGCACTCGTATCCACATGACTGGCGTACTAAAAAACCAATCATCTTCCGTGCTACGACACAATGGTTTGCCTCTATTGATAAAATTCGTGATGAACTGTTGGAACAGATTCATTCCATCAGCTGGGTACCTAGCTGGGGCGAGGGAAGAATGCACAACATGATTGCCGATCGTGGCGACTGGTGTATTTCTCGTCAACGTGCCTGGGGTGTACCAATTCCAATCATCTATGGAGAAGACGGAACGCCTTTGATGGATCCGGTTATCTTTGAACATGTAGCCAAGTTAGTTGGTGAATATGGATCCAATGTATGGTTTGAAAGAGAAGCCAAAGATTTATTGCCGGAAGGTTATACAAACGAACATTCGCCAAACGATCTCTTTAAAAAGGAAACTGATACGATGGATGTTTGGTTTGACTCCGGTTCCAGTCATACCGGTTGCATGATCGAACGTGGTTTTGACTATCCGGTTGATTTATACTTTGAAGGTTCTGACCAGTATCGTGGCTGGTTTAACTCTTCTTTGATCATCGGTACAGCTGTTTATGGGAAAGCACCGTATCGTCAGGTTTTATCTCATGGCTTTGTCATGGATGAAAAAGGCGTTAAGATGTCTAAATCGCAATGGAATGCCGTAGCACCAAGTGAAATCACTAAGAAATACGGTGCCGATATCTTACGTTTATGGGCCTGCAGTGTGGACTATCAGGCAGACTGTTCCATGGGGCAAAACATCTTAAAGCAGATCAGTGAAAACTATCGTAAGGTCCGCAATACGTTCAGATTCCTGATGGCCAACTTAGATGATCAGGCATTCACAAAAACAGATTGTCTGCCTTTTGATGAACTGGATGCCTTAAATCAATACATTCTGATTCGTTTAAATGATGTCGTACAATCTTGTGAAAAAGCATATGTGGAATATCGTTTTGCCGATGTTGTACAAACTTTAAGCAATCTGATGACAAATGAATTAAGTGCTTATTATCTGGATTACACAAAAGATATCTTATACATTGAAAATATCGATGATAACCAGAGACGTCAGGTACAAACCGTGCTTTATACAGCTGTTGAAGTCTTGACAAAATTGTGGGCACCGATCTTATGCCATACCTGTGAGGAAATCAATGACTTCATGCATTTTGATGAAGAATCGATTCACTTAACCGCATTTAAATCTTTGGAGTTAAACTTCGATACGGATGCTTTACGTGAAAAGATGGAAACATTGTTCAAGGTTCGTAAAGATGTATTGAAGGCTATGGAGGAATCCCGTGCACAAGGTGTGATTGGTAAATCCCTGGAAGCCAAGGTCAGCGTACATGTGGACGACCAAACGAAAGCCATCATGGAAGAAATCGTGAAGAAACCACAACAATGGTTGATCGTTTCCCAGTTTGCCTTTAGCAATGAAGAACTTCCAATGTATGAGTTCTGCGGTGTAAAAGTTGAACATGCCGATGGTCATGCCTGTCCTCGTTGTTGGAACTACACAACCAGTGAAAACGAAGATGGACTTTGCGATCGCTGCGCACATATCTTACATAAATAACAACAAAAAAGAAGTTGTTCTGGAAAGGATACTATTTCCAAACAGCTTCTTTTATTTTAAAGATACACTATCCAGTTTTTTGGTCGGCATAAGATAAATTAGCAAATCTTTATCTTGATTTTTACCAAAATAAGAAAAACCTACACTTTCATAAAATTTTCTAAGTTTAGATTCATTTTTACAGTCAATATGAATAATTGGACTTGGGCTGCATTTATTTTTTCTTTTATCCTATGAAATGCTAATTCGATTAATGATGTACCACTTATTAATTGATTATAGTTATTATGATAATTTTTTGAGAGTTGACCAATTAAATGTGTATTGATGTGCCTTCCAAATGAATAGATAGTACCAAAAAATTTTTCTTTTGAGCCCTTGATATTTTAGAATCCAACACAAGATGACCTGATGCCAGGGAGTAGACTCCACATAGTTTTGAATCATTATTATTGATTGCATAGACTAAATAGGTTCTAGCTAAATTAACTTTTTCAAAATCTATAGCCTTTAACTTCAAAAAATATTCTACATCTTTGTTTAAGGGACAAGAAAACTCAGCAAGAATTTTTTGGATGTCATCGTTGCTGAGTTTTAATTTATAGATTAAATCATTAAGGCAGACCGTTTTATAAACAGATTTATTCATTTAATCCTAAAATTCGTAGAAGTTCTTCTTTGTCTCTAACATCTTGATGTCCCTTTACTGTTTTAAGTTCAAGCTTCCGTGTATCCAACATGATATTACGAATTCTTTTTAAATCAGACCGGTTAATAGTATATACATCAGTAAAACTTTTTGTTGCCATAAGGACACCCCACTTTCTGCTTATATAGTATATGAATTCAATAGGTTTTATAAGTGAAAAATATTAACGTATTGCTTTGTTAAGGCTAACCATTTTTAAAAAATTTTTAAAAGG
This sequence comes from Faecalicoccus sp. LCP19S3_E2, assembly GCF_052121255.1. Classification (NCBI taxonomy): domain Bacteria; kingdom Bacillati; phylum Bacillota; class Erysipelotrichia; order Erysipelotrichales; family Erysipelotrichaceae; genus Faecalicoccus; species Faecalicoccus sp. LCP19S3_E2. Next base: position 113,725 of record NZ_JBQKEP010000003.1, read on the forward strand.
ATTTCCTTCTTTCAATCGTATTAAGGGTGAAAAGGAGGAAATGAGGATGAAAGAATTAACACTTTTGATTGGTACTTGTATTAGCTGTTGTATGAGTGGCGGATTTACCAACACCAATTTACAACCTATCTTTGAAAATGATATGGTAAGAATGAATGTACAATTAAATACTTTGGATGGCAATCAAGATGGTATTTGTGATTATCAAGATGGATATTATTTCTGTTTGGATAAAGATCACAAGAATTGTATTTTTTATGAAGATGATGATCAAAACGGTATTTGCGATCATTGTCAGAGAAAAGAGAGTTCAGCCAATGTGAGTCGTGCACAAAAACATGTAAAACATAGAACGTATTCAAATTTACGATAGGAGCGATACAATGCGTAGCGAGCGGGAAGTGAGTCAGGCTATCGATAAATATGTGAATCTGATCACACGAATTTGTTTTCTGTATTTGAAAAATGAAGCGGATACACAAGATGTCTTGCAGAGTGTCTTTTTGAAGTATTTAAAACACGATAAACCTTTTGAAAGTGAAGAGCATGAAAAGGCATGGTTTATCCGTGCCAGCATTAATGCCTGTAAAGATATTCTGAAAAAATTTTTTCCACTCGCATATCGTATCTTTAGATAAAGTTGAACAGTTTTTTTTAACAGAACCACCTCAGCATCCGGAAGTATTGGAAGACGTTTTGTCCCTTCCGCAAAAGTATCGCTCTGTGATTTATTTATATTATATATGAAGGATATAAAGAAACAGAAATTGCCAGGATCTTAAAGAAAAAAGTCAATACGATCTATACGTGGATGTTTCAGGCAAAACGATTATTAAAAAAGCAGTTGGGAGGTGAATGGGATGCGTCTTGAAATCCAAGAAGATTTTGATAAGATTCAGTGTACAAATCAAATCAAAGAAGAAACAAAGCAGTTTATTGATGATCAAATGCATCACAAGAAAAGATGGGGTTTAAAGTTAGCACTTTCCTTTGCGGTAACTTTACTTGTTTGTGGCTTTAGCTACTGGTTTTACTTTATTCCGGTTGTGACTATTACATTAGATGGAGAAACATCTATCGAATTACAGATCAATCGTTTAGATCGAGTAATTGATGTGACGACGTATGACAAACTGGGAAAAGAATGGTGCAAACAGGAGAATCCATGGCATCAGTATTATGAAGACATCCTGCAGGGTTTGAATGATAACGAAGAATGGATGATCACTGTATATAGCAAGGATGAAGCTGTCTGTCAAAAAATTTATGAACAAACTAAAAACTGTACACAGGAAAATAAACAAATTCATTGTCGCATCGGTCGGCATACAAGACAAAGTAATGATACGACACAAACACAAAACCATCATAAAAAGGGTCATCACAAATGACCCCCATTTTAGTTTAGATTTACCTTATCTTTATAATTATCTGTTATATACACATCATATTGACTTGTGGAAAGATCCGGTTCGATGGATGTGTTACCTTTTGAATCGATCCAGACGACACCAACATCTGGATAATTTTCTTGAATGAATTGTTGACCATCCTCTAAGGACATACAGAATAAGGCGGTACTGAGTGCATCGGCTAAGGTTGAATCCTTACAAAAAATCGTCACACTGCGATGATACCTAGGCGGATAGCCGGTCTTTGGATCAATGATGTGTGCATATTGTACGCCATCAACTTCATAATTTCTTTGATAGTCGCCACTTGTCACTATGGCTAAAGGATCTGAGGATTCCAATCGAAGCAGGGAAGTCTGTTTATCCGGATCTTGAATGCCGATCTTCCATGCCTCATTGGACTTATGGCCAATGAGTACCACGTTTCCTCCGGCATTGATAAAACCGGTATGCAATCCTTCTTCTTTCAGCTTTTTTGCTGTTTGTTCTGTCGCATATCCTTTGGCGATACCGCCTAAATCGATTTGAAATTGCGAATCGGTAAAGCGAATCGTATTGCCTTCTATTTGTATCTTATCACTTCCGGAATGAGTTCTTGCCTCTTGGATTTCTTCATTGCCGGGAAGACGACCGCTTTCCTGCTGCGCATTTTTTTCTAAACCTTCTTCCCGGTATGTATGCCAAATATCTAATAGTTTTCCCTGTGTTATATCAAAAGCTGTATCTTTTTCATTAAAGGATAAAGAATACGTAATCAAATCGACTAATTCAGTATCTACCTTTACCGGATTTTTATAAGCTTCATGATTCAGGGTATATACATTGTTGATACCATCATAGGCGTGATACTGATCAAAAAGCTGATTATAGTGTGTAAAGCTTTCTTTTACGATGGCGACATATGAATCAAATTCTTCTTTAGTACAATCAGCTTCAAAGGTGATCGATGTATCAAAACCAACATCAGTCAATACAATAGAATGTGTATCAGGAAGATTACTTGTTTTATGTTGAATGAAGTAAACGATACTGCAAATCAATACAAAGAAACAGCACGAAATCAAAATCCAGGTTTTAAATGTATTACTCTTTTTTTCCATAATTTGTATTATAGTCAATCTCTATAAAAAAGTCTAACGAGGACTAGCGAAGAATGTTTCTGTCAAGAGACTAGTTTATTGCTATAACATAGTAAAACCATCGATATAAGGCTATTTTTTTTGAATAAGATTAGTCTATAATTAAAGTAGGTGTTAAGCTGAGAAGCTTTTTATAGATGATCAAATGATCGCATATGGTAAAGACTATTTTTATTTGATCTTGATTTTTTGGGACTAATTTTGTCAATGGTTGTATGTTTAATTGAAATGGATAATAAGAGTGGAACCACCAACTAATTTAATGATTTTTTAAGATGTTATTGAAGATTTTCAAAGAAAGGAGATGGACTGGTGAAACAATTACATTCTTTTAAGATTTTGGTCTCGTTTTTCTTTTATACTTGTGCCTGTATTTTAATGGGGGTTTACTTTCCATGATTCCAATTGAATATCAATGGATTCAAGCCATGAATATTATGCGGGCATGGTGTGTGGTTCCGGCTCTTGTTTATTCGTTATTTTCATTGGCTATTGATCTGATCGTAAAGAATAAACGTATTCTCATTTTATTAGAGTTTCTATTATTTCTTATAATATTTGTGGTCTTTTACTACTTCATACATACTTTCTTTGTTCAAGGTCAGTTAGAAAACTCTCTTTTTATACAAAACTTTGTATTTCTACCTTTGATGATCGGATGTATTAGCTTTGTACTTTACGATGTGTTTAAAAAAACTTTTACATCCTATACATCCTAAGTTAAATTGATACAGTGATGAAATTAGTTTGTCACTGTATTTTTTAATTCTTGAGTTACATTAAGATGACATATGCATTTGGAAAAGACCTTGAAGTTGTTTCATAAAAAGAATATGATAAGAAAGAATGAATTATTAGGAGGGATTTTTATATGTCACTGTTTCTGGGAGAAATGCATCATCATATTCCTGGACGTAAAGGTTTGACAGAGAAAAAAGACGTCATTTCTTTGATGCCTGAAAAAGAAGTCTATATCCCTTTGGCCGCTGGTGCCAATACAGACTTTGAAATCTTTGTCAGTGAAGGCGACAAGGTACAGATCGGTACGAAACTGGCGCAAACAAAGTCTGGTTTTTTTGTGCCTTTGTATTCCAGTGTCTCCGGTACTTATATCGGTATAAAAAAACGAATGAGTGCTATGTTGAAGCCTATGGACCATATGGTTATAGAATTGGATGGATCACAAACAAAAACACAGGCGCTTTTGCCTTTGGATTATCATACGGCAACAAGGGAAGAATGTGTAGAACAAATCAAACAGGCCGGTATTGTTGGTTTAGGGGGAGCTGGTTTTCCTACCTATGTAAAGTATCAGAAGCCGGATGGAATTGATTGTATCATCATCAATGCGGTTGAATGTGAGCCTTATATTACTGCCGATTATAAGATCATCATGAAGGATGTTTCTCATTTTGTGATGGGATGTGAAATCTTTAAGAAGATGGCTGATGTATCAAAAGTGTATATTGCGATCAAGAAAACACACCCGGATCTAATTCAAGTCGTGCAGGATGCACTGAATGATAAACAGGGAATGGAAGTCTATCCGGTACCGGATGTGTATCCTATGGGATGGGAACGTGTTTTAGTACGTGAGATCCTGCATACAGAATATGATCGTCTTCCTTCCGAAGCTCATACGATCATCAGTAATGCGACAACTGCTATTGCGGCAGCCTATGCGTTTGAAAAAGGAGAGCCGATTACTAAAAAGATCGTAACGGTTTCCGGTGAAGGGGTTAAAAATCCTACTAACGTGGAATGTCCGGTTGGTACACCGGTACAGGAAGTCATCAAAGCCTGTGGCGGTTATACGACAGACAGCGTTCGTTTGATTGCCGGTGGTCCGATGATGGGAAGAACGATCGTCAATGATCAGTTTGTCATCGATCGTGCGACCAATGCGATTACGGTTTTACCGAATGTAGCAGATGATGCGATTGCCTGCTTACGCTGTGGTCGATGCAGCGATCATTGTCCGGCCGGCTTACAACCGGTACGTATTGCCATGGCTGTGAATGCCGGTGATGCCAAAGAAATGGAAAAAAGAGGGGCTTTACAATGTATTGAGTGTGGACTTTGTACCTATGTTTGCCCGAGTCATATCGATGTAACAGAAAATGTTCGTAAGGCAAAACGAACAGTTATGTTGAAAAAGAAGAAGTAAGAGGGGTCAAGCTATGAAATTTAATTTTCACGTATCACCAAGTTTAAAAGGAAGCCTGACCACACAAAAGATCATGTTAGAGCTGACAGTAGGTCTGATGATTCTTTTCCTTTTATCTTGTTTCTATAATGGTACAACGTATGGTGCAAGCTATGTATTACATGAAGTTTTGTTGTTGGTAAGCTCTTTAGTCACAATGTTTATTTGTGAATCAATCTTTGCCAAGATTTATAAAGAGAATCCGATCACTTATATGAAAAAGTCATTTGGTTGGGTGACAAGTATTATCCTGACATTGATGGTGCCGATTACCATGACCGTTTATGCTTTAATCATTGCCACAATTTTTGCGATCGTATTTGGAAAGTTGTTGTTTGGCGGTTTTGGACAAAATATCTTTAACCCGGCCGGAGTCGGAAGAGCCGTTATTTTTGCCGCCTTTACCAGTGCTGCTGCCGCAGGCATTACAACCGGGGCTACTCCTACAGCCTATCTAGCCAATACGTTTAATTGGCTGCCGGCCTCTGCGGAAGCATTGGATTCCTTTTTATCACAATATGGTGGTTTTGCCAATTTAGCTTTAGGCTTTTACGATGGGGCATTAGGAGAAACCTTTACCCTTGCGATCGTATTGATCGGAATCTGGTTTTGTGTACGTAAGATCATCGATTGGCGTGTTCCGGTCGTATATTTAGGAACGATCTTTATTTTGACAGCTGTGGTTGCCGTATTAAGCGGTATTGATTCCTATCACGGTATTCCGGCTTTTATCTGGTATCCGCTTTTACATATGGTTACCGGTGGTATCGTCTTTGGTGCGGTGTTCATGTTAACCGATCCGGTCACAAGCCCTACCAGTGCGCAGGGTCGTGTGATCTTTGCCCTGGGAGCAGCAGTAATCACAGTTTTGTTGCGATTAAAGGCCAATCTTCCGGAAGGTTGTTTATATTCGATTCTTTTGATGAATATGTTTACGCCAATGATTGAAAGCAGCTTAGATGGTGTTCAGCTGGTCGTTAAGAAAAAAGCTTATATCATGGCAGGCTGTTTAGCCATCTTAGGACTTGCCGTATCTTTCTATGCCGCTACTTCGGTAGAACCGGTTACAACAGCTGCCACGGAAAAAACAGCAATGGTGGAAACGGTTAGAATGGAGGAAACGTTATGAAAAAGATTCTTCATTTAACATTGTTTTTAGCTATCGTGTCTGTCATTGCTGGTGGTGCCTTAGCTTATTTTAATGAGCTGACAGAACCTGTCATTGCCGAAAATGAGGCAAAACAGGAAAGAGAAACTTTATTGGAAATGTATCCGGATGCCAATGTTGAAGATTTTAAAAATGTTGATCTTTCTTCCATTGAATCAAAAACGATCAATAAGATTTATTCTTATCAAGATTTCTACATCTTCAATATGAGCGTTTCCGGTTATAGTCAGGGAACAACGTTCTTAGTTTCTATCGATAAAAATAATTTAAACATCGATAAATTTATCGCAATTTCCAATGGGGATACCAGTGGCTTGGGAACACAGGTCTTGGATGAACCGTTTAGAAAATCCATGGAAGGTAATCCGGCCGATGGACAACTCGATACGATTTCAGGGGCTACGATTTCTTCGAGTGCCGTTGTCAATGGGATCCATGAAGCGGCTAGTGTAGTAGAAAGCTTAGAATAGGAGGAAGAATATGGATCAGTTAAAGAATTTCAAAAATGGTTTGATCAAAGACAATCCGGTTTTCTCTTTGTTTCTGGGTATCTGTTCAACACTGGCTATTACAACAACCATCAATAATGCGATCGGTATGGGTGTTTCCGTTATCATCGTATTGACGATGTCGAATGTGATCATTTCCATGATTCGAAAAATCACACCGGATGAGATTCGTATTCCGGTTTACATCGTGATTATTGCGACGTTAGTAACGATCATACAAATGTTGATTCAGGCATTTGCACCGGCATTAAATGAAAGTCTGGGTGTATTTATACCTCTGATCGTTGTCAACTGTATCATTTTAGGTCGTGCCGAAAGTTTTGCGAGCAAGAATGGTATCGTAGCCAGTGCAATCGATGGAATTGGTATGGGACTTGGATATACATTAGCGGTACTTTCCATGTCCATTATTCGTGAGGTGCTCTCTACCGGCGGTATTTTGATCACCAATCCGTTTAATACGGCGCAGGTGCTATTGAATGTCACGCTGTTCCCGGAAGATTTTACCATTTCTTTATTTGGTTCTCCGGTAGGTGCCTTTATTACGTTTGCTTGTCTGGCTTCGGCTTTAGGTGCTTATAAAGTACATCTGGAAGCCAAAGAAAAGGCAAAGGAGAAATAGAATATGAGTGAATTAGTAACTTTACTGGTAACCAGTGTATTGATCAATAACGTCATTTTAAACCAGTTCTTAGGTATGTGTCCTTTTATGGGCGTATCGAAGAAAAAGTCTAGTGCGTTAGGAATGGGTGTTGCCGTTGTCTTTGTTATTGTGGTAGCGGCTCTGGTTACTTACGCTTTATATTATTTGGTTTTGGTTCCGATCAGTTTGGAATTTATGGAACTGATCACCTTTATCCTGGTCATCGCATCGTTGGTACAGTTAACGGAGATGTTCATCAAAAAGTACAGTCCCAGCTTGTATAAATCGTTAGGTGTCTATCTGCCATTGATCACGACCAACTGTGTTGTATTAAATGTATGTTTAGTCAACATTACCAATACTTATGATTTTTCACATATGCTGGTATATTCTGTTGGTACACCGCTTGGTTTTGCGCTTGTATTGTATATCTTTTCAACCATTCGTGAACGCTTAGAGCTAAGCAATGTACCGGCTGCCTTTAAAGGAAATGGAATTGCCCTGATTTGTGCAGCCATCATGTCTATGGCATTTTCCGGACTTGCAGGTATCGTATAATGAAATACCTTTTAGCAGCATTGTTTTTTGGAGCGCTGGTACTGGTGTATATCGTTTTGTATCTATTAAACAAAAAGACACCATTACCGGAAGGATGTGAAGATCTGAAAGCCGATTGTGAAGGCTGTCATGATTTTTCCTGCTCACACAATCCTGCTCATCATATAAAGAAAGCAGAAGGAGAATAGGATATGTTGGATACGATTTTGATTGCAGTCGTCATGATGCTTGTATTGGGAGGCCTTTTAGGACTAGGGTTAGGCTTTGCCGACCGGTTTCTCAAAGTGGAAGTGGATGAACGTGTAGAAAAAGTGACAGGAATGCTTCCTGGTTATAACTGTGGAGGATGTGGTTATCCGGGTTGTTCCGGTATGGCTGAAGCCATGGTCACAAAAGAGGTTAACACGTTCTTGTGTAAGCCTTGTAAACCGGATAAAAAACAGGAAATCATCGATTACTTAAAAAATACACCGGGTCCGGATGGATCAACGGTAGAAATCAAAGGATAAAAAAATCTGGTCAAATTGATCAGATTTTTTTGTATTCCTGTATCCATTGTTCCACCGGTGCCTCCTGGGGATCAATATAAATGGTTTTATAGGTTTTCATGGTCACAAAACCGGTTTTGGCTCCGGGAACTTTTTTTAAATTCGAAATTGTGGTGTAATTGACCGGTACACTGCTGGAATCTTTACTTTTGGAATAATAGGCGGCCAGGTTGGCACACATACGAATTTGTTCTTCATCTACATGTTCACTTTTCAATAAAACATGAGATCCATGATAATCTTTAACATGAAACCATAAGTCGTTTTTACGTGCAATTTGATGTGTAATGTAATGATTCTGCAGATTATTTTTACCGACAAAGATTGTAAAATCGTCTTTTTGAAGACATAGTAAATTCGGCTTGTTTTTGCGTTTGGTATTCTTTTGATTCTTTTTTACAAACAAGATGCGATTTTTGACAAGTTCCTCGCGAATTTCCAGCGCATCAGGAATAGAACAATGAGCTAACTGTTCTTCTAACTGTGTAAAATAAGCAATATCTTCCTTACATGCATCGATCTGTTCTTTTAATATGGCTAGTGATCGTTTTAATTTGTGATATTTCTGATAATACTTATTGGCGTTTTGTTTGAGATCATAGCGCATATCAATAGGGATCTGTACCCATTCATCTCGTTCAAAAGAAGGAACTTCAATGATCGGCTCTTTTGGTACTTCATCCATATAGGCAAATAAAAGATCACCGTATTCCTGATATTTTTGATAGTCCTGTGAAAGTTCTAACGTGCTTTGCAGCTTGGGAAGCTTTTTGATGGTTTTATTCTTTTCTTTTTCCACACATCGAAAGACATCCCCACATTGTTCCTTGATACGAGCTTTTTGTTCTTCTTCCTGGTAAAGATGATGAAAGCCTTCCATAAATGGAAAGATTTTTGGCTTTTGTTCTATGTGCTGCATCTCTAAGGCATGAAAATCCTTTTCATATACATAAAGAGATGAGGAATTTAGTAACTCCTGCAAGATCGTTTCATACGTTTGTCCTTTGTTTAATCGATAGAGGAATTCCTTTGACAACAAGGGCGAAAAACCATAGATTTGTTTGACAAGGCTGGTATCTGTATCAATATGTGTTACATGCAGCGGATCTTGTTTATGACCGGGATCCGGTAATGTATAGCGAGCACCTGGATGGATCAAGCGCTTGGAGTTTTCGTAAACCGGTATGCGCTTTAAGGCATCAATGATGATTCCTTGTTGATCAACAAAAACCAGGTTGGAGTATTTGCCCATCAATTCAATGTATAATTTATATTTCTTGATATCGCCCAATTCATCGCGGGCAACAATCGACATTTCTAAAATGCGATCAAAACCAATCTGTTTAATATCTTCAATGATTGCCTGATTGCAGTTTTTGCGGAGCACCATCACAAAGTTGCTGGGAGCCATCTGTGAAGGATAGGTATAATCGTTTAAGTAAATACGATTGGTATTGGAATGTACATTGATGACAAGCTTTTCGGTCTTGGTATGTGTACGAAGGACAAATAAAAGCTCTTCATCGCTTATATTTTGGATTTTATTTAACTTACAGGGACAAAGTGCCTGTAAGTGTTTGTTGATTACATGCAACAATAAACCATCTAATGCCATAGTTGCCTCCTTTTAGCTGTACCATTATAACATATTCTTAAGTTTCTTTTGACACTGTGTGCATTCGGTGTAAAATGTTAGTAATAAAAAAAGGAGAAAAGGGAATGAAACGTGGGCTATTGATTATATTAAGTGGGCCTAGCGGTGTTGGAAAAGGAACGATACGAAAGATTTTTTCGGAAGATGAACGATTGAATCTGGCGTATTCTACTTCTATGACGACAAGAAAGCCGCGAGAAGGTGAACAAGATGGTGTGGATTACTTTTTTACCACAAGGGAAGAGTTTGAAAAGGCCATCGAGAATGGTGAATTGTTGGAATATGCCGAATTTGTCGGTAATTATTATGGAACGCCATTAAAGGAAGTCAACCGCTTGCGCGATGAAGGAAAGAATGTTCTTCTGGAAATCGAAGTACAGGGCGCTACACAGGTACAGGAAAAATGTCCGGATGCGATCAGTATCTTTATCGTACCACCTTCTATGGAGGAATTGGAAAGACGTATCCGTGGACGTAGAACAGAACCGGAAGAAATTGTTCAACAAAGACTTGCCAAAGCCAGCAATGAAATGAAGATGGTGTACCAGTATAAATACATCGTTTGTAATGATGATCCACAATTGGCAGCAGAATTGATCGAAACGATCATTTTACGCCATATTGAGCTGGAAGAAAACAAATAATTGAAAGCGTTTTGATTGACAACGCTTTCAATGCGTGCTAAGCTTAATCCGTAATAAAGGATTGTTACTCTCTTGAGGCATTACCTGTTGTAGAATACATGGTTATGTCAAAGAGAGTTTTTTATTTTGGAGGATTGTTTATGTTTGGATTCAAAAAGAATAAAGAATGTGTTTTATATTCACCGGTAAATGGTAAAACAATATCTCTTGAAGAAGTTCCGGATAAAGTGTTTGCGAGCAAGATGATGGGGGATGGGATTGCGTTTGAATTAAATGATGTGAATCTTTATGCTCCTTGTGATGGTGAACTTACAATGGTAGCTCACACCTTTCATGCTTATGGCTTTAAAGCTAGAAATGGTGCAGAAATCTTAATTCATGTGGGATTGGATACTGTTAATTTAAATGGCCAGGGATTTATTTGTGTAAAAGAGAAAGGTTCAAAAGTTTCAGTTGGTGAGTTGATTGCAAAAGTCGATCTTGATTTTATGAAAGAAAAAGGAATCAATCTTATAACACCGATGGTAATAACCAATAGTGCTGATTATAAATTCCATTGTATAGAACCAAACAAGGTTGTACATGCCAAGGATGATAAAGTAATTTATTTTGAATAGTTAGGAGGCTGAAGATGGAGGTAATTAGAAAGATCAACAACAATGTTGCCATATGTTTAGATAACAATGGAAAAGAATTAATTGCCTTTGGAAATGGAATCGGTTTTCCCAAAGTGCCTTACGAAATTCATGATTTAAATAAAATTTCCAGAACCTATTATGGCGTGAGTTCTAATTTGATGGATTTGTTGAATGAGATACCTGAAGATATTTTTGAAATCTCTGCTAAAATAGTGGATTATGCAAAGACAAAAATTGTGAATGAACTCAATTCAAATGTCGTATTTACTTTAGCCGATCACATTCATTTTGCGATTCAACGTTATGAAAAAAATATGAAGATCAACATCCCTTTTCTGTACGATTTAGAACATCTTTATGAAACAGAGTTAGAAATAGGAAAAAGATCAGTGGTTTTTATCAATAAGAAAAAAGGGATACATCTGCCAATGAATGAAGCTGCCGGAATTGCCCTGCATTTCATCAATGCGGAAAATATGCAAAGAAATAACATAGATTCATTGGACGATAAAAAAGTGATTGCTGATATTACCGGTATGATTGAAGAACAACTAAAAATTTCCATTAATAAAAGAAGTTTTAATTATTCTCGATTTGTCACCCATATGCAATATTTATTAAAACGACAACAAGGACATACTGACATACAATCAGAAAATAAAAAGATGTTTGATAAATTGGTCAAGGAATTTCCAGAACCATATCAATGCGCTTTACATATCAGAGAATACATCAAACAGAATCTTGAGTGGAAATTAACTGATGAAGAATTATTATATTTGATTTTACATATAAATCGACTATGTAGTCGAGAGGATTGTAACCAATAGGGCATTACCTCAGCATTTTAAGCTGGGGTTTTATTTTTGGCATCATCAATGAATAAGCGCGCATTCATTGTATGCATAGATAAAAAGGAGAAGAAATATGGCTAAAAAACAAAAATATGAACAATTAGCGAATCAGATTATTGATTTGATTGGAGGTAAAGAGAATGTGACTTTTTTTACGCATTGTGTTACCCGTTTACGATTTAACTTAAAAGATAAGAGTTTAGTCCAAAAAGAAGCAATTGAAAATATAGAAGGAGTCATGGGAAGTCAGTGGCAAAATGATCAATATCAGATCATTATTGGACAGGCTGTTGGTGATGCTTATGATCTGATTTGCACAAAAACAGGATTAGGAGGAGAAAATACCTTAGATGAAGAAGAAACTTCTACTAAGAAAAAATTGAGTCTAAGTTTAGTCTTTGGCAATATTTTAGATGGAATTTCAGGATGCCTGACTCCAATCATCCCAGCATTAATAGGTTGCGGAATGATAAAAGTTATTGTTTTATGTATTACTACTTTTTCATGGTTACCAACGGATAGTGGCACCAATCAAATTCTAACTATTGTTGGAGATGCCGGATTTTATTTTCTTCCTATATTGGTAGGAGCCAATGCAGCTAAAAAATTTGGAGCTAATCCTTCTTTGGGAATGGTTATTGGTGCCATATTAGTATACCCTACATTTGTAAATGGTGTTACAGACGGTACTGCTTTTGATATTTTTGGAATTCCTGTTTATGGAGCCAGCTATACAAGTTCGATTTTTCCTGCAATTTTATGTGTTTGGATCATGTCTTATATTGAAAAGTTCTTTGCACGAATTTCGCCAGATTCCTTGCGGTCTATAGTTGAACCATTGTGTACTTTGCTTGTGATGATTCCATTATCTTTTTGTTTATTAGCACCTGCTGGAGCATTTCTTGGTAACTATGTATCAGCTGCTGTCATTTGGCTATATAACACTGTTGGATTCTTAGGTGTTGGTGTATTAGCTGCTTTAATGCCTTTTTTAATTATGACTGGTATGCATTCTGCTTTTGTTCCATATTTGATGCAGATGTTTTCAACGGTTGGCTATGAACCAATTTTCTTTACTTCACTTGTAATATCAAATATTAATCAGGGAATTTCAGCTTTGGCTGTTGGAATCAAAACCAAAAATAAAACAGTACGATCAACAAGCATTTCATGTGCAATTACTGCATTAAGTGCTGGTGTTACAGAGCCTGCAATGTATGGAGTAAACTTCAAATATAAGACGCCTCTTTATGCAGCTATGATAGGCAGTCTTTGTGGCGGCCTATTTGCAGGAATTATGAATGTGTATATTTATGCCTTTGCCGGTGCCTCATCATTTGTAGCACTCCCTTGCTTTATCGGAGGAACTAGCGGTCTTACAAATATGATTTTAATGTGTGTTGCTATTGCTATTGGTTGCATCGTGACATTTATAGCAACATTATTCCTTTATAAGGAAAACGAGGAAGGATAAAATGAATAAAAATTTTTTGTGGGGAGGAGCTACAGCAGCCAATCAGGTTGAAGGTGCATATTTGGAAGATGGTAAAGGGTTAAGCACGGCTGATTTATTATCTTCTGGAACACATAAAAACCCAAGAAAAATCACCATGGATATAAGCGATGATTTAAATTATCCCAGCCATTTTGCTAGTGATTTCTATCATTGTTATAAGGAAGATATTGCTTATTTTGCGGAAATGGGATTTAGAACTTATAGAATGTCTATTGCCTGGACACGAATTTTTCCTACTGGTGTAGAAGATAAACCGAATGAAAAGGGATTAGAATTTTATGAGAACGTATTTAAAGAACTAAGAAAATACAATATTGAACCTTTAGTTACGATTTCTCATTATGAAATGCCTATTTATTTGGTTGAACATTTTGGCGGATGGAACAATCGTAAAGTCATAGATTATTATCTGAAATATTGCGAAGTTATTTTTAATCGATATAAAGAACTTATTACTTACTGGCTTACGTTTAATGAAATTAATTGTGGAACTTTGCCTTTAGGAAATTACATGTCTCTGGGAATTTTGAATGAAGGTACTAAAGATTTTTTAAATCAGAAGGACAATCTTCAAAAGCGATATCAAGCATTACATCACCAATTGGTTGCCAGCGCCAAAGCGGTAGCTTTAGGACATGAGACAAACTCACATTTCAAGATTGGCAACATGATTGCGATCATGCCAACTTATCCTTTAACATGTAATCCTAAAGATATTCTAATGAATCAAAAAGAATGGAATGAGAGAAATTTTTATTGTGGAGATGTTCAAGTTTTTGGAGAATACAGTTATTTTGCGAGAAAAATGTGGAAGAAAAATAATATTCAGCTGGAAATTTCGGAAGAAGACTATAACAACTTAAAAAAAGGTACGGTAGATTTTTATTCCTTTTCTTATTATCAAACGAATTGCATTAGCGCAAACCCTATAGAGAATAATTCCAGCGGTAATCTTTTGCAAGGCGCCAAGAATCCATATCTGAAAACAAGTGATTGGGGTTGGCAGATTGATCCGGAAGGATTGAGATATGTGCTAAATGTACTTTATGATCGATATAAGAAACCATTGTTTATTGCCGAAAATGGATTAGGTGCATATGACAAATTAGAAGATGATGAAATTCATGATTCTTATCGAATTGAATATCTTAAGTTACATATCGATGCAATGAAAAAGGCAGTCGATATTGATGGTGTAGATTTAATGGGATATACCCCATGGGGATGTATTGATTTGGTTAGTGCTTCTACAGGAGAGATGAGTAAACGATATGGGTTTATTTATGTAGATGTTGACGATAATGGAAATGGAACCTATAAACGATATAAAAAAGATAGTTTTTATTGGTATAAGAAAGTTATCGCATCGAATGGAGAAGATTTAGATTAGGGAAAACAAATAATCGCTTGCGTTTAAGCATAGTTTGTGCTATGTTATGCATGTATTGAAACAAGGAGTGGGGAAACCCACTCCTTCATTTTGAAAAGGAGAAAGTATGGACAAACTCAAAGAGTGGATCGAACCCGTTCTGTCAAAGCTTGGCTGCAGGTTGTATGACATTGAATGGATACCGAGTCAAGATCCGCCATTATTACGCTTTAGTGTAGAAAAAGAAAAGGGAGGCATGGATCTGGATACTTGTGCTTTGTGCAGTGATGCCATTGGGGAAGTATTGGATCAAAAAGACTGGTTTGCTTCCGAGTATATGTTGGAAGTATGTTCTCCGGGAGCGGAAAGGGAACTAAAAAATGAAGAACAGCTGCAGCGAGCCTTGGGAGAATATGTGCACTGTAAGCTGAAAGATCCTAAACAGGGATTGGATGCTGTGACGGGAGACTTAAAAGAAATCAATGAACATTCCATTGTGATTCAGTATAAAGATAAGACAAGAAATAAAACGATGGAAATTGAAAGAGAAAATATTGCGCTGATTCGAACAGCTGTTAAGGTATAAAGGAGACGGACATGAAACAAAAAGTGGATACGATTGCTTCTGCATTATTGGGAATTGAAAGTGATCGTCAGTTGACACCGGAAATTGTGGAAGAAGCTTTAAAGGAAGCTTTGACAAAAGCGTATCGTAAGCATATTGAAATTCCGGACGCTTATGTAAAAACTGAAATTAAAGACGGAATCATTCATATTTATCATCAAAGAGTCGTTGTAGAAGAAGTCGAAGACGATGAGTTGGAAGTTTCCTTAAAAGAAGCGAAGAAAGTGAATAAGGATGCCAAACTGGGCGATATGATCGATGAAGAAGTGGATTATACACAATTTGATCGTGCTGCCGTTGTTCTGGCTAAAAACGTCATCAAACAAAAGATTCGTGAAGCCGAAAAACAAATCGTTTACGAAGAATATTGCGATAAAGTTGATGAAATGGTCATGGGAACGGTAGAAACCGTAGAACCTAAATTTGTGATCGTTAATATCGGTAAGACACTGGCCATGATGAAAAAGAGCCAGCAGATCCCAGGGGAAACTTATTATGAAGGACAAAATCTGTTGGTTGTGATTACTGAAGTCAATAAAGAAACAAAAGGTGCACAAGTCCTGGTATCACGAGCTACACCGGTATTCGTGCGGCGCTTGTTTGAGCGTGAAGTACCGGAAATCTATCAGGGTATCATTGAAATTAAAGCGATTGCCAGAGAACCGGGAGAACGTTGTAAGATTGCCGTTTATACACATAATGAAAACATTGATCCGATCGGTGCCTGCATTGGTCCGCGCGGTTCTCGTGTACAGATGATCATCAACGAACTGCATGGCGAAAAAATTGATATCTTTGAATGGTCTGATAACATTGCGGATTTGATCAAGAATGCCTTGAGTCCAAGTGAAGCCATTGCGGTCATTCCAAATGAAAATGTAAAGGATGGCTTGATCGTTGTCGTTCCGGAAAGTCAGTTGTCGCTTGCCATCGGTAAACGTGGTAAAAATGCTCGATTAGCTGTAAAACTGACAAATCGCAAGATCGATATTAAATCGGATGCGGAAATGGAAGAAGCAGGTATTGACTACATGGCTATATCCAAAGCAATGCAGGAAGAATACGAAGCTAAGAAAGCAAAAGAGCGTGCTTATAAACAGCAGCAGCGTATTGAAGAATTGAACCAGACACCAACGGAAATCGAAAACGTGGATGTAGCTGACTTTACATACGATGATGATGTTTTACTGGATACAGAAGAAGATATGCCACTTCAGAATACAACGACCTTGTTTGAAAAAGAACAAGAGAAAAAAGAATTGGATGAAATGGAAGAAGCAGCTCGTATCGCTAAGGCAAAACGTAAAGAAAAAGCAAGTATTGCGCCAAGCACGGAATATACTTCTAAATTTGAAAACTTTGCAGATGTCTCGAATAAACAGGAAACAGCTCCGGTAAAATCGAAGAAAAAACAGGAAGAAGTCAAAGAAACAACAGATAAGCATGATCTAAGTGAGGTAAAACAGCAGTTTGAGCAGATGAAACCGATCTATTCAGAGGAAGAGCTTGCCGAGATTGAGGCCCAGCAGATGGAAGAAGAGAATGTCTGGGATGAAGATGTCGATTATGAAGAATTCGACGAATACTATGACGACTAGGAGTTTGTATGCGTAAGATACCGATGCGAAAATGTGTAGTGACACAGGAACGGTTTCCTAAAAAGGAACTGATTCGTGTGGTACGTACACCGGAAAAAGCAATTGAGGTTGATCTGACAGGAAAAAAGAACGGACATGGAGCTTACGTTTCCTTAAATAAGAAAACGATTGCTCTGGCTCGTAAGAACAAAGCATTAGATCGAGCTTTGGAAATGGAAATTCCAACAGCAATCTATGATCAGTTGGAAGAACTCTGTGAAGACGAGTAAATGGATCTCGTATTGTCAGATTGCCTTTAGAGCCGGAAAAGTCGTTTATGGAAGCAAGCTGCTTCTAAGCATTCAAAAGAAACAGGCTTGTCTTGTTGTGTATTCCAATTTGATTGGAAACAACTTGAAAAAAAAGATACAGGACAAATGTCATACGTATCAAATACCTTATTTTGGTGTGGATCCTGATGAATTTGATCAGATCACGAAACGATCTTTTGTAGCATTTTCCATATTGGATGCTTCTTTAGCCAAACAAATATGGAATGATAGAAAGGGAATGGTGATGTCAAATGGCTTACAACAAACAGAAGAAAAAACCGAATCGAAACCGAAATCAGAGAAACAGCAATCGCCAGCAGCCGGTAAAGAAAGTTGAATACCCTAAAGAGATTACATATCAGGAACCATTGACAGTTGGTGGACTTGCCACACTGTTAAAGCGCAATAGTTCTGATATTATCAAATTCCTCTTTATGATGGGCAACATGTCCACGATCAATACGGTATTAAGTGATGAAGATATTGAATTGATCTGTATGGAGTTCAACTGCGAGGCGCATAAAGAAGTGGTGATCGATGAAGATGATATTGAAGAACAAATCGATAACATTGAAGAAGATGAATCAAAATTACAGCCTAGACCACCGGTGATCACGATCATGGGGCATGTCGATCATGGAAAGACAACATTGTTGGATACGATTCGTAAAACACATGTTACCGGCGAAGAATTTGGTGGTATCACACAGCATATTGGTGCCTACCAGGTTAAAGTGAAAGGAAAAAAGGTAACTTTCTTAGATACGCCGGGACATGAAGCATTTACGTCTATGCGTGCCAGAGGAGCACAGGTTACAGATATCGTTATCATTGTCGTTGCGGCAGACGATGGTGTTATGCCACAGACAAAGGAAGCGGTAGATCATGCCAAAGCTGCCGGTGTTCCAATCGTTGTAGCAGTGAATAAAATGGATAAACCGGGTGCTAATCCAGATCGTATCATGTCGGAAATGTCTGATTTAGGTATCATGCCGGAAGAATGGGGTGGCGATACGATCTTTGCCAAAATATCTGCCAAGACCGGTGAAGGAGTTTCCGATTTATTGGAAACGATGTTACTGGTTGCCGAAATGCAGGAATTAAAAGCAAATCCGGATGCTCTTGCCAGTGGTACGGTTATCGAAGCCAAGTTGGATAAAGGACGTGGACCGGTTGCGACTTTGTTGGTACAAAGAGGTACCTTGCATACTGGTGACAGCATTGTTGTTGGAAGTTCTTACGGACGTGTTCGTAAGATGACCAATGATCGTGGTATGGAAATCAAGGGTGCCGAACCAAGCTGTCCGGTGGAAATTATTGGACTCAATGATGTACCGCGTGCCGGAGATGTCTTTATGACGTATCCAAACTACAAGAAAGCACAGGAAATCGCATCTCATCGTTTGGAAAAACAAATCGAGAAAGAACGTAATCAGACCAGTGCTATGTCTTTGGAAGATTTAGCTAAAAAGGTTGAAGAAGGCGATATTCAGGAGATCAACGTTTTGATCAAAGCGGATGTGCAGGGTTCTGCCGAAGCGTTAAAGGCCAGCATGGAAAAGCTGGATGTAGATACGGTTCGTGTCAATGTGATTCGTTCGACAGTAGGAACGATTTCGGAATCTGACATCATGTTAGCTAGTGCATCCAATGCACTGATCTATGGATTCAATATCCGACCAAGTGCTGCCATTCGTAAAAAAGCAGAAGAAGAGGGCGTAGAGATTCGTCTTCATAACATTATTTATAAAGCTTTGGAAGAATTAGAAGGTGCCATGAAAGGTCTTCTTGCACCGGTATATGAAGAAGTTATCATCGGTCAGGCTGAAGTTCGTCAAATCTATAAAGTTTCCAAGGTAGGAACGATTGCCGGCTGTATGGTGACGGATGGTTGTGTCAAACGTGACTGTAAGGTTCGTTTAATTCGCGATGGCATCGTGATTTATGAAGGTAAGCTTGGTTCCTTACGTCGTTTTGAAAACGATGCCAAAGAGGTCAATAGCGGCTTTGAATGTGGTATGACCATTGAAAACTACAATGATATTAAAGTCGATGATATCATTGAAGCGTATGAAGATCAGGAAGTGCAGGAATAATGGCTGGTTTAAAAGCAGATCGTATGGATCATATTCTCATGCGGGAAATCTCAAACATCCTGCAGTTTGAATTAAAGAATCCAAAGCTTGGTTTTGTGACAGTCACCGATGTACAATGTACAAATGATCTAAGTCTTGCTAAGGTCTATGTATCTTTTTTAGGAAAACAAGATCGCAATGATGCCGGTTTACGTGTATTAAACCAAAGCAAAGGTTTTATACGTTCAAATCTTGCGAAAAAGATTAAGATTCGTAAAATGCCGGATTTGATCTTTGTGCAGGATACAAGTCTGGAACAGGGAAATAAGATCGAAAAGATTTTACACGATATACAAAAGTAAGGCTTTCCATGAGGAAAGCCTTATTCTGTTTCAGATTTATTTTTACGAAACTCTAACGGCGTTTTGCCTAAAGCTCGTTTAAAACTCTGTGCAAAATACGATTGTGAGGAAAAACCGACGATTCGACCGATTTCATTGACAGAAAGATTGGTGGTCTTCAACAAATATTTTGCCTCTTCAATTCGTTTCTCTAAAAGATAGTTGATGGGAGAAATCCCTTTTTGTTTCTTAAAGGTATGTGCCAGATAATATTTGTTGACATAAGCTAATTCTGCCAATTGATCCAGCGTGATGTTTTCTTTGTAGTGATCATTGATATAGTTTTCGACAAAGATACACTCTTTATTTACTTTTTGACTTGGTGAAACCGTTAATTGAATGTTTGATCGGCGAATGATGTTGATCATGAGAATTTCCAAAAGATTTTGACAAAGCTCTTTATAGTGCTGATCTTTATTCTTGGCTTCTAAAAGAAGTGTTTTTAGATAAAATAAGATTTCATGTTTATAATCTTGGTAGTTTGCCTGAAAGACCTGGATATGTTGATTGAAATCCGCATTGTAGAATTCCATTCCCTCAAATCCTAATACGATATATTCAAACGTTTCCCCTTTGATTCCAATTTCCGTATGACTGACATTGGGGTTGACGATCATCAAATCGTCTTCATGCAGTGTTGTCGTTCCTCCATCGGTTTGAAATAACCCGGTACCTCTTGTGACATAGAAGAATTCCGTACAATGGTGGGTATGCATACTGCTATGCCAATCATCACCATAGATACTTTGTGAGATGTACAATAAGTTCATTTTAATTTTATTTAAAGGGGTTTCACTAATTTCATATGTTAAATTTGGCATAAATAACCTCAATTTCTTTTCTTTTATTATAAGATATTGTGCAAATAGTTTCAATGCGCAATATATCTTAAAAAAATATCCTTTCGGATATCTAATGAGAAATCAGTTTAACAATTCCTTTACGCATTTGTTGTGCCTGTAGGTGAATTTTTCGATATTCATCTGAATAAGGTTGTACAGCATTTTGCGATACAAACGCATATTTTTTGTTTCCATCTTTAAAAGTAAACTGTAATCCAATATGAAGGGAATAAATGCCCGCAAAACCTTGTGTCATCGGACTGATCAACATTTGTCTGGCAAATGGTTTATTGTGTTTGGCATCTCTTGCCTTCTCAAAAACTACGCTGCATTTAACCAGTTCATTCAATGGATAGACACCGCAGTCGCCGGAATGGATCGTAAAGGTATTTTCTTTTTTATTTACCGTGACCGGTCCGGATTCCAACTGATATTTATTAATGATACGATCGATCAGATGTTTGATCTTTTCTGCTTCCTGAAAGGCTTTGATATGTTGATCGGTTTGTGTTCGTGTCGGATTTTTTGAAATATAGACAACCAGCTGAGTATCATCCTTCATGGTAATTCTAAGCCCTACGTAAAAAGGTTGTTCCATAAAATTGGCCGCAATCATCCAATCGACACCGGTAACAACTTGATGCGTAAAAGGGGGTTCCTTTCCACGAAAACGTGCTTTTTCATTCAGAATTTCGCATTTTTTAATATTTTTATAGGAATAAGTCCCTTTAGAACCATCAAGTATGATAAATACTTTGTCTTTGGTATCAAAGATGATACTGTCAAATAGAATGCGAGTCGGTTTTTGTTTCAGGGAAAGATCCTTGTGAATCAGATCTTCAAAGGGAACATTGAAAAAGGAAGCATACTTTTCTATCATTTCAAAATTAGGCTGTGATTTTCCATTTTCATGATTGGAAACGGTTTGATGGGTTACAAATAATCGTTTAGCCAATTCTTCTTGAGAAATGTTCATTTTATTTCGCAAGAACTTTAAGTTCGACTGTATATATGTCATGATTGCCACCTCTTTTCTAATTTCATAGTAAAGCAGAGATGGGCTTTTGTCATGCAAAGAATGTTTGCAAAGGAAAATTTTGAATAAAATTTAATGAAATTGTAGGTAGAAGGTATTTTTTAGGATTTGTTGCGTATTTTATCCTGTAGAACATGACAAAGATGCAGGACTTGATCATACTCTTTTGTAAAGGGATAGACCAGTTCGTGGGATGGATAAACAACAAATTCTGAATGATCTTGATCAATCAGCTTTAATCCAATTTGCAGCTTAGCAGCTTTGACAGGTAAGTATGACTGCAGTGAAACAATTTTCTTGTCTTGGTTTTGATAGATATCACATATGATCTCTGTATTGATAATCGTATCGAATGAAATATATATTGATGATGTTTGAATGTTTCTTTGATCAAAGTCAATCGCATCCACCATAACTTGTAGTGGTTGATTTTTTGGCATGATATTCCTTCTTTCCTCAAAAAAGTTTATCATTTACATAGCTTATATACAATATAAAAACAGTAGGATATACATATGTAAAAAAAGCGCTCTTTACGAACGCTTTAATCTTCCATTTGTGATTTGGCAAGCATTGCCGCACCGACAAGACCACTTTCTTCCATAGTGGCATTGGCCAGTGTTGTTTCACGCATACCCGGGAATAAATACTTGCGCATTCTTTCCTGCACATCTTCCAAAAAATCAGAACCGGATTTCATAACACCACCTTGAATCAGGATGCGTTCCGGATCGCATACAAAGCATACATTTGCCAGTAAAATGGCTAAATCTTCTTTGAATTGTTCTACGACTGCTTTGGCATTTTCATCGCTCTTGGCTGCTTCAAAGACTTCTCCGGCATGGGCAAATTCTTTATGACAGGCTTTATTTGCCTCGCGTACAATGGCCGGACCGGATACCCAGGACTCGGCAGCCCCTGGATTTAATCCATTGATTGGCTCTCTGGAAGGATCGATGATCGCATTACCGATTTCACCACCGTGTCCATGGAAGCCGGATAAGACTTTTCCATCCAGGATCATGGCTCCGGCAACACCGGTTGAAATGGTTAAATAATATAAATTTTTCTTTCCTTTTCCTTCGCCTAATAGAGCTTCGGCAAGACCTGCTACCTTTACATCATTTGCCATAAAGGTAGGCTTGTTAAAATGATTTCGAATACGATCGGCAATCGGATAGCCAACCAGATCCGGTAAATTATTGGAAATGATGATCTTTCCGTTTACAGTATCGGTTGGACCGGGAATTCCTAAACCGATACCAAGCGCATCTTTGTAGCCGTCCAATGAAGTAATCAAGCTCTCCATTTTTTCCATGATGTGCTCTTTGCCTAACTGGGCTTCTGTCTTATCTTTTTTCACATCTAAGATCTGGCCATCTTCGGATACCAAAGCGGCACGAATATTGGTTCCGCCCAGATCCACCGCAATAAAAGTTTTCATAGGATTTTTACCTCACATTTCTTACTTTCATTATAAAACAAAATCAGTTTTAGAAAATATGGAAGAACAATCCTTCTAAAGAAATTGACAAGATGTTCTAAAATTTTTAAAAGGGAATAGTGTAGAATAATAGAAGATGTCAAAACTCTTAAAAAGGAGAGAGATTCATGTATATATTATTTTTTCTGATTAGTTTTTTTGCCTCGATCATTGGTGCTATATGTGGTATTGGCGGCGGTATTATCATTAAACCGGTCATGGATGCCTTTGGAGTATTGGACGTATCGGTAATCAATTTTCTTTCCGGATGTACCGTTCTTTCGATGACAACCTATTCAGTTTGTAAAAGCTTTGTGGCAAAGGATTCTTCTGTTGATATGAAGACCGGAACACCCTTGGCCATCGGTGCTGCGATTGGAGGCTTGATTGGAAAAGAACTCTTTAGTATGGTAGCTTCCTTGTTCGCATCACCCAATACAGCCGGGGCTGTTCAGGCTTTTGTATTGCTTCTGATTACATTAGGCACATTGATCTATACAATTCAAAAAGACAAGATCAAGACGTATAAAGTCACCAATCTTCTGGCATGTATTGGTATTGGTTTATTATTAGGTTGTTTTTCTTCCTTCCTTGGAATAGGTGGAGGACCGATCAATCTGGTTGTTCTATATTTTTTCTTTACGATGAAGACCAAGGAAGCTGCGCAAAATTCGTTATATATTATTTTGTTTTCGCAGGGTGCCAGTTTGATCAGCAATCTGATCAGCGGTGTCGCCTCCATCGATTTGACCTTGCTTGTGGGTATGATTCTCTGTGGTATTCTAGGCGGAATCTTTGGACGAAAGATCAATAAGAAAATTGTCGATTCTACGGTTGATAAACTGTTTATTGGTTTGATGATTGTCATTATCTGCATCAATATTTATAATATCTTTCATTACACCGTATTGTAGAAAGCTTGGATATGACAACTTATTACAAGATACTCAAAAAACAGATGGAAGATCAGGCCGATCCTTTACAGGCAAAAAAGATGGCTGCTTATATGAAGAATCAGTTTTTATTTTATGGTATCCCTTCACCAAAGCGAAAAGCATTGTATAAAGACTTTTTGAAAGAGGAAAAGACAAAGAAGATGGTAGATTGGGAATTGTTGGATCAATGCTTTGAAGATCAACACCGAGAATTTCAATATTTTGTCTGTGATTATTTGGTAGCGTTAGCTTCCTATATTCCTTTTGAAGAGGTAGATCGAATCCAAGCTTATATTCAAAAAGGGAACTGGTGGGATACAACAGATGCCTTAGATCAAGTCATTGGAAAAATGGGTCTTAGAGATACAAGAATCAAGCAGGAGATGATTCTGTGGACAAAATCGGATGAAATTTGGATCAAAAGAGCTGCGATCGATCATCAACTGTTATATAAAGAGAAAACCGATACTCAGCTTTTAGAAACGATTCTTTTAAACTGTTTAGGATCTCATGAATTTTTTATCGATAAAGCGATAGGATGGGCACTGCGACAATATTCCAAAACGAATCCAAGATGGGTAGAATCTTTTGTCAAACAACATCATACAGCTTTAAGTTCATTAACTATCAAAGAGGCAAGTAAATATCTGACAAAGAAAAAGACGTGTGAACAATAAACTTCACACGCCGTTTTTTTTTATAATCCGTTTGAAATTAGTCGCGTTCAACGATCGTGGCACATCCCATACCACCACCGATACATAATGTCGCAAGACCTTTTTTCGCATTCTGTTTCTGCATTTCGTATAACAGAGTGACTAAGATACGGCATCCACTGGCACCTACAGGGTGACCTAATGCGATAGCACCACCGTTAACGTTAACTTTGCTCATGTCGAAGTTCAAGTCTTTGGCAACGGCTACAGACTGTGCCGCAAAGGCTTCATTGGCTTCGATCAGATCCATATCATCAACGCTTAATCCAGTACGTTCCATTACTTTCTTTGTAGCAGCTACTGGACCGATACCCATGATCTTTGGATCTACACCGGCTAAAGCACCATCTACCCATGTAGCCATTGGGGTAACACCTAATTCTTTTGCCTTTTCTTCGCTCATTACAACGATGGCAGCAGCACCATCATTGATTCCGGAAGCGTTTCCGGCTGTTACCAATCCACCGTCTTTTCCTGAGCAGCAGCGTAATTTAGCCAAGGTTTCAACCGTAGTACCGGCACGTGGTCCTTCGTCTTTCTTGAATTCTACGATTTCTTTTTTCACTTTTACCGGAACTGGTACGATTTCATCATCAAATTTACCTTCAGCCTGTGCTTTTTCACATTTCTGTTGAGAATTAGCGGCAAATTCATCCAATTCCTCACGAGTTAATCCCCATTGATCACAAATGTTTTCGGCAGTGATCATCATATGATAATGATTAAATGCATCAGTCAAGGCATCGTTTACCATCGTATCAACTAATACTCCGTTGTTCATGCGATATCCAAAACGTGCTTTATTCAGAGCAAATGGTGCCATGGACATGTTTTCCATTCCACCGGCAACCACGATATCAGCCTGTCCGGCTTTGATCATAGCAGCTGCCTGGTTTACACTGTTCAAACCAGAACCACATACTACGTTTAATGTAACAACTGGTACTTCAATAGGAAGTCCGGCTTTGATGGATGCCTGACGAGCAACGTTCTGTCCTAAACCAGCCTGGATAACGCATCCCATTAAAACTTCATCCACTTGTTCAGGTTTAACACCGGCACGATTTAAAGCTTCTTTGATAACGATAGCTCCTAAATCAGCAGCAGGTGTATTGCTTAGAGCGCCACCCATTTTACCGATTGCGGTACGACATGCACCGGCTAATACGATTTTCTTTGACATTTTAATTCCTCCATTGTTTCAGATATTTACTATCTTACCAAGGAAACTGTATCACAGCTTGTATCTTAAATCAATGGATAATGAATTTTTTCACAAGTTGATGAGTACTCTATTTTGATTCCATAAGGAATCGATAGAAAATAGAATAGAAGTGAAATACATTTTTCATGGATACTTTTATGCAATTCTTTGAATTTTATTAAAAAAGGATTGACTTATAGGTTGGTATGACCTATGATGTAATTGTAATTGGAAACGTTTACGGAAACGTTTACGTAATGTACATTCGTACTAGGAGGAAGTATAATGAATCGTTTTGTAACACGAGGATTGGCAGCAGCATTGTCCATCACAATGCTTGCGGGATGCTCTGGTTCTAAAGGGGCATCCAAGGAAAATGGAAGTGTATATTATCTAAACTTCAAACCAGAAGCCGATAAGCAATGGCAAGAATTGGCAGAAATGTACACGGAGGAAACAGGTGTTCCTGTAAAAGTGCTTACAGCTGCCAGTGGTCAATATGAGGCTACTTTAAAATCAGAAATGGCAAAGAGTGATGCACCGACTTTATTCCAAGTCAATGGTCCAGTAGGACTTGCTAGCTGGAAAGATTATTGTTATGACTTAAAAGATAGTGATATCGCTGGTCAACTTACTAGTCAAGATTATGCTTTAATGGATGGCGACAAAATGGCTGGTATTGGCTATGTAACAGAAACGTATGGTATTATTGTTAATAAAAAATTATTAAAAGAAGCGGGTTATTCTGTAGAAGATATCAAAAACTTTGAAAGTCTAAAGAGAATAAGTGAAGATATTACAGCTCGTAAAGATGAATTAGGATTTAGTGCCTTTACAAGTGCTGGTATGGATTCTTCCAGTGACTGGCGTTTTAAAACACACTTGGCAAATTTACCAATTTATTATGAATATCAAGCCGATGGTATTACTGATACAGAAGCTATTAAAGGAACTTATTTAAATAATTATAGAAATATCTGGGATCTATATATTAATAATTCAACAAGTGATCCTACACAACTTTCTACAAAAACAGCCGATGATGCGACAGCTGATTTTGTGACAGAAAAAGCTGTATTCTATCAAAATGGTACTTGGGCTTATAACGATGTTGCGGAAATTGGTGATGAAAATCTAGATATGATTCCAATTTATATTGGTGTTGAAGGGGAAGAAAATCAAGGTTTATGTACAGGTACAGAAAACTATTGGTGTGTTAATTCGAAAGCGGATAAAAAAGATGTACAAGCCACTTTAGATTTCATGAATTGGTGTGTTACAAATAAAAAAGCTGTAAAAGCTCTTTGTGGTGGCGATAAGGCAATGCCTAGTGGAAAAGCCGGTATGGGATTCAATATTCCATTTAAAGAAAACTTAAAGAGTTCAAATCCACTAGTAAATATTGCGGCTAAATACCAGGAAGAAGGTAAAAAACCAGTCACTTGGAACTTTACAACTATGCCTAGTGAAGAATGGAAAAATGGTGTAGGTAGTGCTTTAACAACCTATGCGGCGAATCAAAATGATGATAACTGGAATAAAGTTGTAAAAGCATTTGTTGATGGATGGGCTTCAGAAAAGGCTGCCACAAAAGACTAAATTGTATTGTAGAGTGGTGATGATTTAAAGTCTAGACATCATCACTCTTATTTTTTTATCAAATAGATAAGGAGAGCGTTATGGAAAAAAATTTAAAAAAGTTTTGGCCAATATTTGTTTTGCCAACAATGATTGCGTTCTTTATTGGATTTATACTTCCATTTATCATGGGAATCTATTTATCCTTTTGTGATTTTACTACGGTAACCGATGCGAAGTTTATTGGTCTTAAAAATTATGTCTTGGCGCTGGGTGATGCGATTTTTAAACATTCCTTCTGGTATACTGCCGCATTTGCCCTTGTATCTTTATTGATTATTAATATTATTGCCTTTGCCTTAGCTCTTGCGCTGACAAAGAAATTAAAGGGAACCAATATCTTTAGAACGATATTCTTTATGCCTAACTTAATTGGAGGAATTGTTCTAGGTTATATTTGGCAGTTGATCTTTTCTGGTATATTAAGTCAATACAGTATGGCTATTAACCTAGATAGTACATTAGGTTTCTGGGGATTAATTATCTTAGTTTGTTGGCAACAGATTGGATATATGATGATTATATATATTGCCGGACTTCAATCCATTCCAGAAGATATGATGGAGGCCGCTGAAATTGATGGTGCCAATCGTATTCAAAAATTATTCAAAATCACCATTCCAATGATGATGCCATCCATTACGATTTGTACATTCTTATCCATTACCAATGGATTTAAACTCTTTGATCAAAACCTGGCTTTAACGGCTGGTGAGCCTGCCAAGATGTCCGAAATGATGGCTTTAAATATCTTTAATACCTTCTATGGTCGTTCTGGCTTTGAAGGTGTTGGTCAGGCTAAAGCGGTATTATTCTTTATCTTAGTTGTCTTAATTGGTTTAGTACAACTTAGAATTACGCGTAATAAGGAGGTTGAACAATAATATGAAATCCAAAATTTCTAGAATCTTTGGAAGTGGAATCTTAAGCATATTGTCCATTTTCTGGATTGCACCGATTGCGATTGTTCTTTTTAACTCCTTTAAAAGTAAAGTTTGGATCAATTCCGACCCATTTTCACTTCCAAATGGTGAAACTTTTGCGGGATTAGAAAATTATAAAGAAGCAATCAATGGATATGATCTTTTACAAGCTGTATTCATTACAGTTTTCATTACAGTCGTTAGTGTGGCGGTGATATTAATTTGTACAAGTATGTGTGCCTGGTTTATCACAAGAATTAAGAATAAAGTGACAAAAGCCATTTATATTCTTTGTATCTTTTCTATGGTTGTTCCTTTTCAAATGGTGATGTTTACTTTAAGTAAAATTGCCAATATCTTAGGACTTACTACACCATGGGGTATTGTCATTATTTATTTAGGATTTGGTGCAGGTCTTGCGGTATTTATGTTTTGTGGATTTGTCAAATCCATTCCTAAGGAAATTGAAGAAGCAGCTATGATTGATGGATGTACACCTCTACAAACTTTCTTTAGAGTGGTATTGCCTATTATGAAACCTACGTATATTTCGGTAGGAATCCTTGAGACAATGTGGATTTGGAATGACTTTTTATTACCATATCTAGTCTTAGATATTAATAAATACAAGACACTTTCAATTGCAATTCAATACATGAAGGGCAGCTATGGACGTGTGGATATGGGTGCCATTATGGCGGCCTTAATCCTTGCGGTTATTCCAGTCATTATTTTCTATTTAAGTTGTCAAAAACATATTATTAAAGGTGTTGCGGCAGGCGCTGTAAAAGGATAAAATAGAACTCAAAATGGGAGGCGACAAGCATGAAGACAATAAAGGATATAGCTCGAATTAGTGGCTACAGCATAGGAACGGTCTCCCGTGTAATCAACAATCATCCTGATGTCTCGGATGAAACAAGACAAAAAATTAAAGAAATCATTGAAAAAGAACATTATCAACCCAATACAAATGCCAAAAATATGAAAATTAAAACAAGTGATATTATCAGTATTCTAGTCAAAGGACAAGCCAATGTATTTTTTGCTGAGCTTTTAGAAGTACTACAAAGAAGATTAGAAGAAGCTTCACAAGAAATTTCTGTTCATTATATGGATGAAAATGCCGATGAAGTTCAAGAAGCATTTCTTTTAATCAAAGAAAAAAAATCGAAAGGACTTATCTTTTTAGGTGGCGATTTAAAGAATTATTCCGAAGTCTTGTCTTCCTATAGAATACCAAGCGTACTTTTGACAAATAGTCCTTATAGTCAAGATTCTCTTATTTCATCTTTTACCACAGATAATGAAGCCGCAGCTTATAGTGCGGTACATCACTTGATTTTAAAGGGTCATAAACATATTGCAATTGTCGGAGGAAATCAAAATACACCAGTAGGGAAGGCTCGTTTACAAGGTGCCATACGTGCTTTAAATGAGATTGGTGTAGAATTTAAACAAAGTTATTATGAGCCAAGTCGATTTTCTTTAGATGGAGGCTATACCGCTACCTCCATGTTATTACAAAGACATAACGACATTACGGCACTCTTTGCGCTGGGGGACACTATTGCGTTAGGTGCATTACGTTGTTTAGTCGATCATAATTATGAGGTTCCTAAACAAATTTCTTTAATTGGTTTTGATGGTATTGAACTAGGACAATATGCCATTCCAAGACTAACAACCATTCATCAGGATATAGAAACTATGGCAAATAAAGCTGTTGACGATTTACTGGTACGCTTAAATTATCAAAGAGATGGTATCCATGAAATCATTCCTTTTCAAGTCATTAAAGGAGCAACAGTCTCATCGATTTAGGAAGAAGGTATGTCATGAAACGAAGTGCTGGTATACTCTGTCCTATCTTTTCCTTGCCTTCGAATTATGGTATAGGAACTTTAGGACAATCAGCGTATGACTTTATAGATTTTTTATCAGATTCGAATCAAACATATTGGCAAATTTTGCCGATTGGAGGTACTGGCTATGGCGATTCACCGTATCAATCATTTTCCATCTATGCGGGAAATCCATATTTTATTGATTTAGATGAATTGATACAGGAAGACTTATTAAAAAAAGAAGAAGTACAAACTCTAGAATGGGGTACTTCTACTTCACATATAGAATATAATACGTTATATGATCTTCGATTTAAGGTATTAAAGATAGCGGTAAAAAGATTTTTAAATCAACCCACTAAAGATTATATTGATTTTTGTCAAAAAGAATCGAATTGGTTAATAGACTATTCTTTATTTATGTCCATTAAACAATATTTTAATGGAAAACCGTTTCTGGAATGGCCTATTTCTTATCGTTTAAAAGAAGAAGGAGCCATTTCCTATCTAAAAGAAGAATTAAAGGATGAAATTGAATTTTGGAAAGTTTGTCAATATTTTTTCTTTCAACAATATTTTAAATTAAAAGATTATGCCAATTCGAAAGGCATTCAAATCATAGGCGATATACCGATTTATGTAGCTTTAGATAGTGTCGATGTATGGTCAAACCCAGAACTTTTTCAGTTGGATTCTATGCGACAACCTATAGATGTTGCCGGCTGTCCTCCTGATGGGTTTTCAGCCGATGGACAACTTTGGGGCAATCCTTTATTTCGATGGGATGTCATGGAAAAAGATCAGTATGCCTGGTGGATTCAAAGAATTAAACATCAGTTACGTTTTGTCGATGTATTAAGAATTGATCATTTTCGAGGCTTTGAAAGTTATTATTCCATCCCTTTTGGTTCAAAAAACGCAAGACATGGCGTATGGGAAAAAGGACCAGGGTATCCATTTTTTGAAATTGTGAAAAATCAAGTTCCTAATGCCAAAATCATTGCGGAAGATTTAGGTTTTCTTACGGATGAAGTAATTGAATTAGTGAAACAATGTGGTTTTCCAGGTATGAAAATTCTTCAGTTTGCCTTTGATTCAAGAGATACAGGTTCTGGATATTTACCACATATGTATATACATAATAGTGTAGCCTATACCGGAACGCATGATAACGACACCATTGTTGGCTGGTATACTTCTTGTGCAAGTGAGGATCGAGAATTTGCCAATCAATATTTAAATATTAATTCAGATCAAGAAATACATTGGCAAATGATTCGAGCTGTACTTGCCAGTGTATCTAACTTGGCAATAATACCTATTCAAGATTATTTAGGATATAACAGTAATGGAAGAATAAATATACCAAGTACAACCGGTAATAATTGGACATGGCGACTAAAACAAGATGAGTTAAATGAAACATTGTCAAGTCAAATTGCTTATATGACAAGATTATATGGAAGATAGAAAAGGAGAACGATTCAAATGGCAACAGTTAGCTTAAAACATATAGATAAAGTATATGATAATAATGTACAAGCGGTCTTTGATTTTAATTTAGAAATCCAAGACAAAGAATTTATTGTATTTGTAGGACCATCTGGTTGTGGTAAATCGACAACCTTGCGCATGATTGCGGGTTTAGAAGATATTACTCGTGGAGAATTAAAAATTGATGGTAAAGTGATGAATGATGTAGAACCAAAAGATCGTGATATTGCGATGGTTTTTCAATCATATGCCTTATATCCGCATATGAGTGTTTATGACAATATGGCTTTTGGTTTAAAACTGAAAAAATGTCCAAAAGAAGAAATTGATAAACGCGTAAGAAATGCGGCTCAAATCTTAGAAATTGAACAATATTTAGATCGTAAGCCTAAGGCCTTATCGGGTGGACAAAGACAACGTGTCGCTTTAGGAAGAGCCATTGTACGTAATGCCAAAGTCTTTTTAATGGATGAGCCATTATCGAATTTGGATGCCAAATTGCGTGTACAGATGCGTAGTGAAATCATTCAACTTCATGAAAGAATTGGAGCGACAACCATTTATGTAACTCATGATCAAACTGAAGCGATGACAATGGCCGATCGCATTGTAGTGATGAAGGGCGGCTATATCCAACAAATAGGAACGCCAAAAGAAATCTACAACAATCCAGCCAATATGTTTGTGGCAGGCTTCTTAGGATCACCGGCTACCAACTTTATAAAAGGTACTTACAAAGATGGAACTTTCAATATTCAAGATACACATATTCAAATTCCTGAAATGTATTTAGAATCTTTAAAAACCTATCAGGGAAAAGAAGTTATCTTAGGTATAAGACCTGAAGATTTATATGGTGAAGGCATTGTCAAAGAAACGTATCCAAGTGCTAGCTTTGATTTTAAAATTGATGTAGCAGAATTATTAGGTCATGAATATATTTTACATGGTTCTTTTCACGGTCAACCTATGGTAGCCAAAGTCGCCAGTCGTTTAGAACCAAAGATGAATAGTATATTATCCTTAACTATGGATTTAAGCAAGGTTCACTTCTTTGATCCCGAGACTGAAAAACGTATCGATTAATTTAAATAAGGAGTGCATTGTATCATAATGCACTCCATTTCCTTATAAGGTCAGATGGATATATTATTGTTTTTGTAATTTTTTAGAGAGGGGCCTGCGGACAAATTTTTGCCTCTTGACTAGTTTTTATAGGGAATCATGGTTCTTGGTTCCTTTTTTATATAAAGTTTAGTTCCATCACTATAACCTTCTGGTCGATTTTTTAATTCAAATATTAAATGATTTCTTAACACATTTATTGTTTCTTGATACTTTTTATTTTGTATTAAATTATGACGTTCCCATGGATCGTTTTCTAAATCAAAGAATTGTTCTATTCCGGTTTGGGAATACCATATATATTTATATTGTTTAGTGACAATATAGTGGTTGGATAAATTGGAATGAAAACTATGTTCACCATGGAGATAATCCCGTATGAAATTAGTCTTTTGTTCTAATAATGGTTTTAAAGAGATTCCATCCACAGTATTTGGAATGGAAATTCCACAAAAATCAAGTAAAGTAGGCATGACATCCCGTAATTCAACGACTTCTTTAAATGTATTGGATGGAATGGATGTGATATTTTTTCCCACACGCATCAAAAACGGAATATGAACACTTCCCTGATAAGGGAAGACTTTTCTCCATAATCCATGATCAAATAGCATTTCACCATGATCACTGACAAAGCATACGATCGTATCTTCTAAGATGCCATCTTCCTGCAAAGCCAATAGGATCCTTCCAATCTGATGGTCAACATGGGTGATGGAGGCATAGTAGCCGGCCATCGCATCATGCTGCAGGTTAGGATCATCGGTTCCATAGATTGAGTCATATTGAAACTTATGCGTTTTGGTACGTTCTTTGTCATCCCAATCACCTTGTGCCGGTTTTCTTAGATCTTTATCTTTATACATGTCAAAATAGGACTGTGGTGGATCTAAGGGTTGATGAGGACGTACAAACGAAGACATCAAAAAGAAAGGCTTGGTTCGATCTCTTGTCTGGATAAAGCGAATACTTTGATCGGCAACCCAGTTTGTCGGATGGAGTCTTTCTTCATAGATCCATGGATGAGTAACCCAGGAATTACACTCCGGTCCACTGGATGTGACATCGCTGAAGCGATTTGTCTGGTTTTGCAGATCGAAAAGATAATCATCATGAACGCTTTGATGCATCCAGTAGGGTGCGTTATTATCTCTGTAACATGCCAAATAACCATCATGAAGCTTTAAGCTTTGAAAACCACAGGATAGGCGTGGGGGATGAACATGCATCTTTCCAATGCACTGGGTCTGATAATTGGCATTGGAAAACTCTTCAGCCATATAGTGCGTATAATCCCAATCGACATTATCCTGATAGCCGACACGTCCATGTCCTTCCTGACTTCGTCCGGTTAATAGAGCCGCACGGGCGGGAATACAACTGGGTGTTGCGCTGTATGCATTTTCAAAGACCACACCCTGATGTCCAATAGAATCTAGAAAAGGTGTTTTAACATCGGGGTGATCTTGTATGGAAAGGCAGTCACCGCGAAACTGATCACACATCAATAAAAGTATATTAGGTTGACGCATAAAAAATCTCCTTTTTTACTAAAAGAAGTGTAGCACAGAATAATGTGAAAATTTCGAAATTTTGAGGTGTATTTATCAAAAAGCAATATTTCTAAAATCGAAAACAAGAATCGCATAGAAAAAGCGCTTACATTTTTGTACACTTTAAGTAGTTAAAAGCTATGTTCAAAGGAGGATTATAATGAACAAATTAATGAGAGCCGGAGCTTTGGCTCTGGCAATGGCTACAATGGTTACTGGATGTAGCTCAGGAAGCACGGATTCGGGCGAAAAAGAAGTGCCAACAAATGATGATGGACAACGAATTCTAGCTTTTGATGCTTTTGAAGGTGGTAATGGTACAGAGTTCCTGGAAGAAGCTGCCGCAGCATTTGAAGAAGCCAACCCGGAAGTTGACGTACAGATCCGATTCAGTAAAGAAATCGATCAGGAAATGCAGAAAGACAATGCATCCGGAAAATACGCTGACTTGGTTTACTACAACCTGGGACAGGCTTCCAATTATACAGAGTCAATGCTGAATAACGGAAACGTTTTGGACATCAGTGATGTTATGGAAGAAGTTGCTGATGAAATCGATACTTCTATCACAGAACCTACTTCTGATTACTTCGGTGATGGAAAAGCATATCTGGCTCCAATCATGTACACACCTGCTGGATTATACTACAACAAAGCTGAATTATCCGAAGATCAGCTTCCTAAGACTTGGGATGAAATGTGGGCTTTAGGTGATCAGGTACATAGTGAAAACCCTGACAAATACTTATTCACATACCCAATCAAAGGATACTTCGATAATACGGTATTAGGTATGCTGTATCAGGCTGGTGGAGAAGAATACTTCCAGAATGCTTTGAAATATGGTGAAGGTACTTGGGATTCTGATGAAGGTAAGAAAGTTCTGGAAACTTTAGCTACCTTGGTAGGACCTAACTACTTAGAAAAAGATACAGTTGCCAACGCTAACGTTGATGGTGGTTTCACTAAGAACCAGCAGTCTATGATCGATGGTAAAGCCGTATTTATGCCAAATGGTTCCTGGATCATCGGTGAAATGGCTGAAACTACACCGGAAGGCTTCTCTTGGGGTGTAATGCCACTGCCTGCTTTTGAAGAAGGTGGAGAACGCGTTGTTACAACAATGACGGAACA
Organism: Faecalicoccus sp. LCP19S3_E2; assembly: GCF_052121255.1. Taxonomy (NCBI): domain Bacteria; kingdom Bacillati; phylum Bacillota; class Erysipelotrichia; order Erysipelotrichales; family Erysipelotrichaceae; genus Faecalicoccus; species Faecalicoccus sp. LCP19S3_E2. Next base: position 149,523 of record NZ_JBQKEP010000003.1, read on the forward strand.
AGTATGGATCCCTGCTGAAGCTGCTAACGTAGATGATGCAAAAGAATTCATCAAATTCTTGTATTCTGAAGATGCAGCTAAGATCTTTGCTTCTCACAACATTGTTTCACCAAGAAAAGATTCTGCTAGCTTGTTAGCTGACGAACAGTTAAAAGGTCTGTTTGATGTTTACAATCAGGAAGGCGTAAAAGCTGTTTCCGGTACATATGCTGCATACGATGCTACCGCTGTACCAGATGTTGACTTCAAGGGTACGATCTATGGACCGATTGAAGAAATCGCCAGTGGTAAAGAAGGTGTATCTGTTGATACATGGCAAGAATCACTGACTGAGCTTTGGACAACATTACGTGAAAATCCATTAGCAAAAGAATAAGAAACGCAGTGATATTTACAAAAAGCGGTGATTCTTCACCGCTTTCTTACTACTTAAAAGAGAGAGGTTGGACATTATGACAAAAAAGAAATCACAGCGCCGCTTTGTCATCGCCTGTCTGGCACCTGCCCTAATTCTGGTTACACTGTTTATTGTAATACCAACGGTTCAGGTATTCCGTTACTCACTGTATCAGAAAGCTGGATTTGTCGGCGGGGAGACGTTTATCGGCCTCAAGAATTTCCAAACTTTGTTTAAAGATGATATCTTTCTGCAATCCATACAGAATCAGATACTCATCATTGTGATCGTAACGATGTTTACGATCGTTCTGGCGATCTTGTTTGCGACATTATTAACACGTGAAAACTTCAAAGGAAAGAATTTCTTCCGTGTTATATTCTATATTCCAAACATTTTGAATATCGTTATCATCGCCGGTATTTTCTCAGCCATCTATGCACCAAGCAATGGTTTATTGAATAGTTTCTTATCCACGATCGGACTTGACAGCTTATGCCGTCAGTGGATGGGAGATCCGGAGATTATCATTTTCTCCATTATCGGAGCTTTGGTTTGGCAGGCTATCGGCTATTACATGGTTATGTACATGGCCAGTATGACTTCCATTCCGGAAAACTTGTATGAAGCGGCTTCTTTGGAAGGTGCCGGAAAACTAAAACAGTTCTTCATGATCACACTGCCGTTGATTTGGGATAACATTCGTCAGACTTTGACATTCTTCGTTATTTCAACGATCAACTTAAGCTTCCTGTTTGTGCAGGTCAATACCGATGGACAGTTTGGTACGCAGGTTATGTTGAACTACATGTACTCAAAAGCCTTCTCCGGAAACCTGGGATATGGTATGGCCATTGGTGTAATTACCTTTATCCTGGCGTTTGCGATGGCAGGTGCATTGAATAAGGTCACAAAACGTGATCCATTACAGTATTAGGAGGTGCCTCGATGAAAAAACTTAAGAACTTATCACCACATTCCTGGTACAAGATCTTTGTATATTTTGCCATGATCGTCTTTGCGGTAACGATCATTATTCCGATTCTTTGGGTATTTTTGGCAAGTTTGAAAACACAGTTGGAATTAAATGCCGACAACCCATGGGCCTTACCGGCTGTACTACAGTGGTCAAACTATGTGACGGCATTTGAAAAGGCCAGAATGGGCGATTATCTGTTAAATACGGTCATCGTTGTAGCTATGGCATTGGCAATCTTACTGGTAGTCGCATTGCCGTGTTCTTATGTACTGGCTCGTTTCAACTTCAAGGGAAAGAAATTTATGAATCTCTTGTTTATGGCCGGATTGTTCATCAATATGAACTATATCGTATTGCCGATCTATATGATGTTGTTTAACTTTGATAACATGCTTGGATTGACTAACTTTTTGATAGACAACAAGTTAGTACTTGCGATTGTTTATGCATCGACAAGTCTTCCATTTACAGTTTACTTGTTGACAGGTTACTTCCAGACGTTGCCAAAAGCTTATGAAGAAGCTGCATTGATAGATGGATGTGGCTATTTTAAGACCATGACAAAGATCATGATCCCAATGGCAAGACCAAGTATCATTACTGTTATTTTGTTCCAGTTTTTAGCTTACTGGAATGAATATATCGTTGCCTTTACATTGTTGCAGACAGATCATGCGACTTTATCTGTCGGATTACGTAATCTGATGCAGGCACAGCGTTCAGCAGCTCAATACGGTGTCATGTATGCCGGATTGGTGATTGCGATGGTTCCTACATTGATTTTGTATATCATCGTTCAAAAGAAGTTGACACAAGGTATGAGCCTTGGTGGTTTAAAAGACTAATTGAAGGAGGATGCATATGCAAAACAGCAATATCATTAAAACAATTTTGTCTTTGATTGCCTTTATTGTTTGTGTTGCATTGGTAGTCATCGGACAAAAAACGATAGGAATCCCAAATTTGATGATGGAGATCGTCGGTGTCATTGGTATTATGATCCTGATCTATCTCTACAATCGAAAGTATCAGTAGGAGGAAAGTAATATGGCAGAATTGTCTTTAAGACATATAGATAAAGTCTATGATAACAATGTACAAGCTGTCTTTGATTTTAATCTGGAGATCAAAGACAAAGAATTTATCGTATTTGTAGGACCATCCGGATGTGGAAAATCAACGACACTTCGTATGATTGCCGGTTTGGAAGATATCACCGCCGGAGAGTTCTATATCGATGGAAAACTGATGAACGATGTTGAACCCAAAAACCGTGACATCGCCATGGTATTCCAGTCCTATGCGCTATATCCGCATATGAGCGTATATGACAATATGGCATTTGGCTTGCAGCTTAGAAAAACACCAAAGGATGAAATCGATAAACGTGTAAAAGAAGCGGCTCGTATCTTGGAAATTACCGATTATTTAGATCGTAAACCAAAGGCATTGTCCGGTGGACAAAGACAGCGTGTTGCCTTAGGTCGTGCCATTGTGCGTAATGCCAAGGTGTTCTTAATGGATGAGCCATTAAGTAACCTGGATGCCAAGCTGCGTGTTCAGATGCGTAGTGAGATCATCAAGCTGCATGAGCGTATCGGTGCAACGTCGATTTATGTTACACATGACCAGACCGAAGCCATGACCATGGCCGATCGTATCGTTGTCATGAAAGCCGGCTATATCCAGCAGATCGGTACACCAAAGGAAATCTACAACAATCCGGCCAATATGTTTGTGGCAGGCTTCTTAGGAGCACCGGCAACAAACTTCATTCATGGAACGTATGCCGATGGCATCTTTACAGCCGGAGATCACAAGATTCAGGTACCGGATATGTTCCAGGATAAGATGAAAGCGTATAACGGCAAAAAAGTCATCATGGGTATTCGTCCGGAAGATATGCATGCCGAGGGTATCGTCGCCCAGACATATCCAAGTGCCCGTTTTACCTTCCACATTGACGTAGCCGAATTATTAGGTCATGAATACATCCTGCATGGAACTTATAACGGAGAAGCCATGAGTGCAAAGATTGCATCTCGTCTGGAGGCCAAAGGACATGAGGATTTGGATCTGACCATGGATCTTAGCAAGATTCATTTCTTCGATCCGGAAACAGAAAATCGTATCGTATAAAAGGGATACGTATGGAAGCAATCATTGAAACTTTGCTGGAATATGCGATCGAGCAGCATTTGATGGAACCAACCGATCGAATCTATGCCCGTAATCGCATTCTGGCCTGTTTAAAAGAAGAAGATTATACACCAACGGATCAAAGGGTATCCTATCACTATGTCAGTGAATTGCTGCAGATGCTTTGTGATATTGCGGTTAAAAAGGGAATCTTGGAAGATACTTTGCGAAATCGCGATGCGTTTGATTCTCAGCTTATGAATTGTTTCATGCCGCGACCTTCCGAAATGATTCATACGTTTGAGACGAAAAAAAATAATTCTCCTATACTAGCAACCAATTATTTCTATCATACCAGCATCGCCAGTAACTATATTCGCAAGGACCGAATCGATAAGAATGTTTCCTATAAAGTGAATACGGAGTACGGCATCATGGATATAACGATCAATTTATCCAAGCCGGAAAAGGATCCCAGAGATATCGCCAAAGCATCAAAAAGTGTATCAACAAGCTATCCATCGTGTGTGCTTTGTAAGGAATGTGAAGGATATTACGGAAGTTTACGATGTGATGGTCGCAGCAACCATCGCATCATCCCTTTGAAATTAAATGGAGAAGACTGGTTCTTCCAGTATTCTCCATATGTTTACTACAATGAACACTGTATTGTGTTAAAGGGTGAACATGTACCTATGAAAACATGTCGAAAAACCTTTATTCGACTGCTGGAATTCGTCGAACAGTTTCCACATTATTTCTTAGGTTCCAATGCCGACCTTCCAATCGTGGGAGGATCGATCCTGTCCCATGATCATTTTCAGGGTGGGAATTATGAATTTGCCATGGCCAATGCGAAAGTCGTTCAAAGCTTTCAGCTGACAGAGGATGTAAGAGCCGATCGTCTGTTCTGGCCATTAAGCGTATTGCGCTTATCATCGGTGCAAAAGGAGACACTGATCGATGTAGCGGATACTATACTGCAAGTATGGCGGCAGTATGATGATCCAGCTGTTGAAGTTTATGCCAAAACAGATGGACAGATGCACAATACCATTACCAGTATTGCGCGTTATCGAAACAATCGATATGAACTGGATCTTGTATTTAGAAATAATCGGACAAGCAAGGAACACCCAATGGGGATATTTCATCCTCATGAAAAAGTACATCATATCAAAAAAGAAAACATTGGTCTGATCGAAGTGATGGGACTTGCAGTATTGCCGGCCCGTTTAAAAACGGAAATGCAGGCAATGAAGGATTATTTATTAGATGGTACCTGTTCAGATCTTTTAGATTCACATTTAGAATGGCTGCAGAATCTTCAACAATCCATGACCTGGACAAAAGAAAACGTGGAAGAACAGCTGCAGGAAGAAGTCGCCAGGGTCTTTGTGGAAGGACTAAGACATTGCGGCATCTATTCTTTTGATGAAAAAGGAGATATTGCGTTTCAAAAATTGATTGACACAATAGAAGGGACATTAACATGATTAAACAAGGAAGAGTGACTGTACCAACGGATATCGATGTCATAGATGATACGATCGATATCATTCATCGCTGGAAGGCGGATGCGATTCGCGATTGCGATGGAACGGATATGCCAAAAGAACTACGTTCCATGGATATCAAACAATATGCGACTTACTATACAACACGTAAAGATAACACATGGGCTAAGGCAAATCCGGAAGAAATTCAACAAATGTATCTGATGTCTGATTTTGTAACGGCCAAAGAGACTGAATGTAAGATTCAGATCATGAAGCATTTCTATAAGGATCAGCTGAAACCCAACACGATCGATGATATTCACCTATGGTGGGAAGTCATTGATCGTACAACGGATACCGTAGTGACAAACTGGGATTACGATGAAGAAAATCGCGAAGTGATCATTCATGATGCGATTCCTTATCATGCCTATACAGTAAGCTTTCTGGCGTTTGTCATCTGGGATCCGGTTCACATGTACAATTCATTGACAAATGACTGGCAGGATGAAGAACATCAGATGACCTTTGATGTGCGTCAGCCAAAGACACAAAAGTATGTACTGGAAAAATTCAGAAAGTTTTGTCAGGAACGCGATGATGTAAACGTTGTTCGTTTTACGACATTCTTTCATCAGTTCACATTACAGTTTGACGAACAGGCCAGAGAAAAATACGTTGACTGGTTTGGCTACAGCGCTTCGGTTTCTCCATACATCTTAAAACATTTTGAAGAAGAAGTGGGTTATAAGTTCAGACCAGAATACATTATCAATAAAGGCTTCAACAATTCTACTTTCTGTGTACCGACCAAAGAATATCGCGATTTTATGGATTTCCAACAAAGAGAAGTCTGTAAGCTTGCTAAAAAGTTTGTCGATATCTGCCATGAATATGGTAAAGAAGCCATGATGTTCTTAGGCGATCACTGGATTGGTACTGAACCATTCGGTAAGTATTTTGAATCCATTGGTTTAGATGCTGTGGTTGGTTCGGTAGGTTCCGGAACAACACTTCGTCTAATTTCTGATATCAAAGGTGTGAAATATACCGAAGGAAGATTTTTGCCATACTTCTTCCCGGATACTTTCCATGAAGGTGGCGATCCTTTAAAGGAAGCCAAGATCAACTGGGTGACTGCCCGTCGTGCCATTTTAAGAAGTCCGGTCGATCGTATCGGATATGGCGGTTATTTAAAACTGGCTTTAAAATTCCCGGAATTTATTGACTACATCGAAAAAGTCTGTGATGAATTCCGTGAGTTATATTCTCATGTCAACCAGCAAAAACCATATACACTTATGAAGGTTGGTGTATTGAACAGCTGGGGTGAACTTCGTCGCTGGGGAACACATCTGGTACACCATGCGATCTGGTATAAACAGATTTATTCGTTTACCGGTGTTATGGAAGCTTTGAGCGGATACCCGTTTGATGTGCGTTTTATCAGTTTTGATGAAGTGCGTAACGATCCATCGGTATTAAATGATATTGATGTCTTGTTGAATGTAGGTGCTGCTTATACAAGCTTTAGCGGTGGTGAAGAATTTGATGAAACCGTGATTGCCGCTTTACGTAAATATGTCGATAACGGTGGCGGTTTCATTGGTGTCGGCGAACCAACAGCCTGTGCCAAGAATGGTAAATTCTTTACACTATACGATGTATTAGGTGTGGATAAAGAGTTAGGATTTACGATGCATACCGATAAGTATAACTGGGATACGCATGAACACTTTATCACCGAACAGTTAGAACATGAGGACTGGGGTGAATGTGTCAATAACGTGTATGCTTTACCGGGCACAATGATCCTGAGGGAAAAAGATTTTCATGTAAATTTGGCTGTGAATGAATATGGTAAAGGACGTTCCGTTTATATGAACGGTCTTCCATTCAGCTTTGAAAATACACGTCTATTATATCGTGCGATCTTCTTTGCGGCACATAAAGAAAATGACATGAAGAAATGGTACAGTGACAACTATAATTTAGATGTCAATGTTTATCCATCGACCAACAGTTTCTGCGTTGTCAACAATACGTATGAACCACAAAAATCAACGATTTATAAAGGTGACGGTTCCTCCTTTGAGGTTGAACTGGATGCCTGTGCAATTCAGTGGTTTGATATTTAGACTGGAAGGATTCTTCGTAAGAGGGATCCTTTTTTTGGTGTGCCGGGCATGGCATGCATTCAGCTGGAGTTAAACCAGCCGCGTATGGAATCTACCGCTGAAGCGTAGTGAACCACAAGTCGTTGACAGTGATGTCAAGGATGAAGGAAGTGGTGTAGCGATTCTTTCGAGCGTACGAACAGAAACCGGATACAAGGCTAAATGGTGGATGAGGTTGCCGTACAAACCGAAGTCCAAAAGGGTAGACGTATTAAAACCAAGACAGTAAATCCGGACGTTGTGAAAGAAGTAGGATGACATGAATTACCCCGGGAGATCTTGTGGAAGATGAAATCCAATATCTTTAAAAACAGTGATGGTACCATCGGTCGAAAAAGGTTTATCACAAGAAGTCAGCTGAGGTCATAGTAGGTAGAAACACCGCTACTGAAGGGCCTAATGTTTATATGGTGCTAATCACCATACGCAATACTCAGACAGTTCGAATTTGAGGAACGTTTCATAAGTGGAGAGTCGTAAACTTCACGGAAGCGGGAGACGATGGAATGGTTCTGAAAGTATCTACAAATGGAAGGAGAAGCAGCGACATGAAATTAATCGAAGTGATTCTACAGGATGAAAATCTTGAGGAGGCTATGAAAAGAGTCAAGAGTAATAAAGGTGTTGCCGGAGTCGATCAGATGACGGTAGATGAAATGGATGAGTATTTTCGTATCCATAGGGAAACCATAAAGAAACAGATTATGGAGAAGAAATATAGGCCCCAACCTGTCAGACGAGTATATATACCTAAATCAAACGGCAAGAAAAGACCGCTTGGTATTCCTACAGTAGTAGACAGAGTGATTCAACAGGCTATCGCACAAGTATTATCAAAAATCTATGATAACACGTTTAGTGACAATAGTTTTGGATTCCGTCCGCACAGAAGTGCACAGGATGCCACTATACGTACACTTGATTACTTAAATGAAGGGTATGAATGGGTTGTTGATTTAGATATCGAAGCCTACTTTGATACGGTGAATCATGATAAATTAATTTCAATTCTTAGAGAGCGTGTATTTGATTCGGCAACCTTACATCTTATCCGTAAATTTCTGCAGGCAGGAATTATGGAAAAAGGACTCGTTAAGCCAAACGCGATCGGAATGCCACAGGGCGGACCACTGAGTCCGATTCTTTCAAACATTTATCTTGATAAATTTGATAAGGAATTGGAACAGAGAGGATTGCACTTTGTACGGTATGCGGATGACAGTAATATCTTTGTGAAAAGTGAAATGGCAGCCAACAGAGTGATGAAGTCCGTCACATCCTGGTTGGAGAGAAAACTGTTCCTGAAGGTCAGTGCCACGAAAACAAAAGTGGTAAGACCAACGAACAGTAACTTTTTAGGTTTTACCTATTGGAAAGGTTCTTCCAAGTGGGAGTGCAGACCATCCAACAAGAGTAAGAGAAACCTATACGACAAGTGCCGTAAGGAGCTCATACGGAAAAGGTGTATAGCACGGACCAATGCGAGAACATTTACACGAATCAATCAAATTGTAAGAGGATGGATAAACTATTTCCGAATTGGAAGGATGAAAAGTTTCATGGACGAGTTTGGGCAATGGCTCAGACATAAAATACGGGTGATTCTTTTCAAGCAATGGAAGGAACCAGTACGTATTTATAAGAACCTACAGAAACTGAAAGTATTCGTTAAAGCGAAGAATATAACAGATGAGGACATCTATGCCACAGCGAATACACGATTAGGACTATATAGACAAGCGGGAATGAAAACCGCAAATTATCTAATAACACCTTATGTACTTGGTATCAGAAACGGGGACCGACCCGGTTTGGTCAATCCCCTTGAATACTATCTAAGATAAGTCGTACATCAACATATAAATGTAGCGCCGTATACGAGACCCGTACGTACGGTGCAATGAGAGGGGCGAAGATTAATTTCTTCCCTCTACTCTATCGTTTTGAGAATTTTGTATAGATTTGATAAACTAGAAATATGAATTCAATCAGTTTTTTAATCAAACCGGCTTCTTCTTTATGTAATATGGACTGTCGTTATTGTTTCTATAAAGATGTGGTCGATCATCGAGAAATCCCTTCGTATAACATCATGCGAGAAGATACGATGCAAGCATTGATCAAACAGGCACTTGGCTTGTATCAAGACATAACATTTGCGTTTCAGGGTGGAGAACCAACACTGGCCGGTCTTTCTTTTTATCGTGCTTTTATTGCATATGTCAATCAGTATAAGACAAATCAAAGCATACACTATGCGATACAGACAAATGGTCTTTCGATTAACGATGAATGGTGTGCTTTCTTTAAAGAGAATCATTTTCTTGTCGGTATTTCTTTAGATGGATATAAAGACAATCATGACTTTTTACGATTGGATGGAAAAGGGAATCCAACCTATACAAAAGTCATACAGGCAATGAATCGATTAAAGAAATATGACGTTGAGGTAAATGTTTTGATTGTTTTAACTTCATATTTGGCAAAACATCCGCAAAAACTGTTTCAATGGATCTTAAAACATCAGCTTCATTATGTACAGTTCATTCCCTGCCTGCCACCGTTGCAGGGTACAACACGATATGCTTTAACCCCTAAACTATTTGCTTCGTTTTATAAGACTTTTTTTAATGACTGGTTTGAAGAAGTACAAAAAGGAAACTATATCAGTATCACCTTATTTGATAATTTGATTCTTTTGTTTCAACGTCGCAGACCACAATCGTGTGGTATGTGCGGAAACTGCAGCTTTCAATCGGTTATCGAAGCAAATGGGAATGTGTACCCCTGTGATTTTTATGCCTTAGATGAATATCTTTGTGGAAATATAAAGACGGACGATTTAAACAACATAATCAAAAGTGATGGAGCCAAGGCTTTTTTTAACAGTCCAAAACGTACTAGCAGAGCTTGTCTCAACTGTCCGTTTGAATCAATTTGTCATCAAAATTGTAAACGATTGAACATCACCTATTTTGATGAAAATTATTGTGGCTACAAAGACTTTTTAGAGCATGCGGTCAGTCGTTTAGAATTTCTGGCCAGAAAGTTTTATTAATGGAAAAGGAAGACACATATGAATACAATTTCAATTGGAATTTTAGATCTTTAAAAATTTTACGAAACCAATAACATTTATATTGTATAAGTAAGGACTTAGTAAGATGTATTTGATACGATACTATAAATTCAATCGAAAGTGATGATAAAAGTAGTCAACAGGTTGGTTTGTGAAATCTTAAAACATTTATATGTGATATTTATATTTGTTTGATGGATACAAATTTTTGAAAGAGAAGAGTAGTTCATTTACTCAAAAAATGGTGTAGAAAAATAAAGGTTAGACAAAAATAGGCAGGAAGGATGTGATGGAATGGCAATACCGACAAATATCAAGACATTATTATCTGGAGAGGTAGTAGAATGGGCAAGAATTGAATTCAAACAAACTTGGGATGCAGCTACTTCTTTAAAAACGATTTGTGCCTTTGCCAATGATTTGGATAACTGGGGTGGCGGATATATTGTCATTGGAGTTGAAGAAAAAGATGGTCGTCCTGTTTATCCGCTAAAAGGAGTTCCCAGTGAGAAATTAGATTCGTATCAGAAGAATATATTTTCAAAATGTAAGTTAATTCGACCAGCTTATACACCCATTATTGGTGTAGAAACGTATCAGAATAAACAATTTATTGTGATCTGGTGTCCTGGAGGAGATAATAGACCGTATTCTTCTCCTAAAACTATGGCAAAAGATCATAAAGAACATATTCACTATATCCGTAAGGCATCCAATACAGTGGAACCATCAGATAATGAAGAAAAAGATTTATTTACATTGGCTAATCGTGTTCCATTTGATGATCGAGTAAATCATCAGGCTGATATATCGGATTTAAATATTACTTTAATTCAAAATTATCTAAAAGAAGTGAAAAGTTCGTTGTATGAGAAATCCAAAAATGGTGATTTTATAGAAGTTTGTCATGATATGAATATCATCAGCAATCTTCCTGAATATGTAAAACCTAAAAATGTCGGTTTAATGTTTTTTAGTATGGAACCAGATAAGTTTTTTCCTTATACGCAAATTGATGTCGTGCAATTTCCTGATGGTTTAGGTGGTAATGATATCATAGAAAATACATTTAAAGGCCCAATTCATCAACAGCTTAGAGCTGCGCTTCAGTTTATAAAAAATATGATTATCACCGAAAAAGTCATCAAGCATCCGGATAGGGCTGAAGCAGATCGTTTCTTTAATTATCCTTTTGCGGCGATTGAAGAAGCTTTATCAAACGCTGTCTATCATCGTGCTTATGATATTAGAGAACCTATTGAAGTACGTGTAGAACGCGATCGTATAGAAATTGTCAGTTTTCCCGGACCAGACAGATCAGTTACACAGGAAGGGTTAAAACATTATCGTGTATCGAATCGTCGATATAGAAATCGAAGAATTGGTGATTTCTTAAAAGAACTTCATCTTACAGAGGGAAGAAATACTGGATTTAAGAAAATCTTGGATGCACTTGAGGCCAATGGTTCACCTAAACCTGAATTTGAAACAGATGAAAATCATAGTTATTTCATATCTAGATTGTTTATACATGAAGGATTTTTGGTAGATGAAAATAAAAGGAGCCAAAAAGGAGCCAAAAAGGAGCCAAAAAAAGGAGCCGATCATAAACAGGAAATTTTGACTTTGTTAGAAAAGAATCCGTCGATGACACAAGTTCAACTTATGGAGGCTTTAGGGCTTTCCAGAAAACAAGTGCAAACGCTAATCAAGGAACTACAAGAAAAACATTTGCTGGTGCGGGAAGGATCTAATCGTAAAGGGCGGTGGATTGTCCAAAAAGTGGTATAATCAAGCAGAAAGTATAGAAGGGATTAAAGATAATGGAGAAAGAATATATATTGAATTTTGCACAAAAACTATTGCAGGTGGATTCACCAACCGGATTTACTATGCATGCGATCGATTTTTTAGAAAAAGAGGCAAAGGCATTAGGTTATGACACAGTTCGAAATCAAAAAGGGAATTTAATGATCAAGGTTGAAGGAAAAGATACAAATCATACCCTGGGATTAAGTGCGCATTGTGATACATTAGGTTTAATGGTACGCTCGATCAAAGATAATGGCTATTTGGCTATTACGCCTATCGGTTCTCCTACATTACCAACCTTGGATTCTGAATATTGTCGTATTTATACGCGTGAAAATAAAGTTTATACCGGAACGATATTATGCCAGGCAGCCAGTAAACATGTGCATCCGGATGCCAGCAGCTTAGAAAGAAAAGCGGATACTTTAGAAGTACGTATTGATGAAATCGTGAAGACAAAAGAGGATGTTTTGAAACTGGGAATTTCAAATGGTGATTTTATCGCCATTGATCCAAAGACAACTGTTACCGAAAGTGGATTTATCAAGTCACGATTCTTAGACGATAAGATCAGTTGTGCCTGCTTGTTTTCGGCTTTGAAAACATTAAAGGATGAAAATATCAAGCCTTCTACAAATCTGATCTTTTTGTTTAGCACGTATGAAGAGGTAGGCCATGGCGCTTCTGCCTTGCCGGATGAGATAGATTCTATGTTGGCAGTCGATATGGGATGTATCGGTTTAGACCTGGCTTGTACAGAATACGATGTCAGCATTTGTGCTAAGGACAGCAGCGGCCCTTATGATTACCAAATGACAAGTGATCTGATTCGCCTGGCTAAAGAAAAACAGTTAAGTTATGCCGTTGATATTTATCCGATGTATGGCAGTGATGTGTCTGCCGCCTTAAAAGGAGGAAATAATATCAAAGGGGCATTGATTGGCCCTGGAGTACAAGCTTCCCATGGTATGGAAAGAACACATTATAAGGCTTTGGAAAATACAGTTGAGTTGATTATGAGCTATATCACAAAGGAAAACGAGTAGGGTATTTGCACTCTACTCGTTTTTTGATTGAATAATTAATCGCACATCTTTACGATAACGGCAGCACCTTGTCCACCACCGATACATAAAGAGGCAAGACCGGTCTTCAAACCACGTTTTTTCATTTCATATAAAAGTGTAACTAAGATACGGTTACCACTGGCTCCAACTGGATGTCCCAAGGCAATGGCACCACCATTGACGTTAGTTTTCTTTAAGAATTCTTCGCGATCCATACCGGTTGCTTCTTCTAATTCATGAATTACACCTAAAGATTGAGCGGCGAAGGCTTCGTTTAACTCAACCAATTCCATGTCATTGATGGAAAGATCAGCATATTTTAAAGCGTTTAAAATAGCTGGGGTAGGACCTAATCCCATTACGCGTGGATCTACACCACCTTGTCCAAAACCAACGATTTCAGCAATTGGTTTTAAATTGTATTTTTTAACGGCATCTTCGCTGGCTACGATCGTAAAGCTGGCTCCATCGTTGATACCAGAAGCATTACCGGCTGTAACTGTCCCATCTTTGGAGAAAGCAGGTTTTAATTTTGCCAGTTTTTCCATACTGGTATGACGTGGATGTTCATCGGTATCAAAAGTGACTTCACCTTTTCTTGTACGATAAGTAATTGGAACGATTTCATCTTTGAAGCGTCCGGATTCGATTGCTGCCAATGCCTTTTCTTGGCTGGTCAGGGCAAATTCATCCTGGGCTTCACGAGAAATGTTATACTTTTTGGCAATGTTATCGGCGGTAACACCCATATGAATTCCATACATGGCGTCCGTTAAACCATCGTGCAGCATAGAGTCGATCAATGTCATGTTTCCGCTTTTTACACCTTTACGAATGGTATATGGAGTTAGGAAAGGGGCGCGAGTCATGGATTCAACACCACCGGCTACATAAAGATCTCCAAAGTTAGCCTGAATGCGAAGGCAGGCTTCCATAACGGCTTTTAAACCAGATCCACATAACATGTTGATAGTCTGGGCGCATACTTCTACCGGTACACCGGCATTAAAGGCCACATGACGGGCGATGTTTTGTCCTAAACCGGCGGCGATAACGTTACCGATCAAAACTTCATCTAAGTTTTTAGGATCAATACCGGCCTGGGCAATGGTTTCCTTGAGGACAGTAGCGCCAAAATCGGCAACATCAACATCGGTCAAAGAACCCATGAAGGTTCCTACAGCACTTCGTTTGGCAGCTACGATATAAGCTTTTCTCATTATTTTATCTTCCTTTCTGCTCGTATAAGAGACTTGTCACGCATAGGATAATCCAATTCAGAGGGGATGTCAACAAACTTGTGAAAAAAATAATAAGTTAATATTACTCGTGAAAAAGTGACTAAAAATAACTTGTTAATTTTTGCACAAACTTATTGACGGAAAGATTATAACTTTGTACAATAAACATGTATGAGAAGTTTTGAAACTTTTTTCATGCTTACGATATCCAAAAGTCGAATGGTTCAAAGAAAGAAAGGAGAACTTCATCTATGGATTTCAATTTAACAGAACAACAAAAAATGATGCAGAAGTTGTTCAGAGAAGTTGCGCAAAACGAAGTTAAAGAAAACGCAGCGGATGTTGACGAAAACGAACGTTTCCCTAAGGAAAGCGTTGAAGTTATGCGTCAGGCAAAAATGTTGGGAATTCCGTATCCACGTGAATATGGTGGTGCCGGAGCTGACTATTTGTCATACATTTTGGCCGTTGAAGAGCTTTCTAAAACTTGTGCAACAACAGGTGTTGTATTAAGTGCCCACACATCTTTAGGTACATGGCCAATCGCTCAGTTTGGTACTAAAGCACAGAAACAGAAATATTTACCGGATCTGTGTACAGGTAAGAAATTAGCAGCCTTTGGTTTGACAGAACCAAATGCCGGTACCGATGCAGCTGGTCAGCAAACTACGGCTGTATTAAAGGGAGATCATTATGTATTGAACGGTACAAAGATCTTTATCACAAATGCCGGAGAAGCTGATGTTTATATTATCTTTGCGATGACAGACAAATCAAAAGGAACACATGGTATTTCTGCTTTTATCGTTGAAAAAGGAATGCCGGGATTCACTTTTGGTCTTCACGAAAAGAAATTGGGAATCCGCGGTTCTGCCACAAGCGAACTGATCTTCAATAATGTAGAGATTCCGGTAGAGAACTTATTAGGAAAAGAAGGACAGGGCTTCAAGATTGCGATGATGACACTGGATGGTGGACGTATCGGTATCGCAGCGCAGGCTTTAGGTATTGCCCAGGGAGCTATCGATGAAGTTGTTCCTTATGTAAAAGCTCGTAAACAGTTCGGTCGTCCGATCTCTAAATTCCAGAATACACAATTCCAGTTAGCCGATATGCAGTGCAAAACTGATGCAGCTCGTCTGTTGGTTTATCGCGCTGCCATGGCAAAAGAAAATGGTGAAAAATATACGGTATTAGCTGCCGAAGCAAAATTATTTGCCGCTGAAGTTGCGATGGAAGTTACAACCAAAGCAATCCAGTTGATGGGTGGATATGGTTATACACGTGATTTACCAGTTGAAAGAATGTTCCGTGATGCAAAGATTACCGAAATCTACGAAGGTACTTCTGAAGTACAGCGTATGGTAATTTCTGGTGCGGTATTACGTTAGAAAGGAATTGTTGAAATATGAAAATTGTCGTTCTAGTAAAACAGGTACCAGATTCTACTGAAATTACAGTAGATAAAAAGACTGGTACATTGGTTCGTGATGGCGTTCCAAGTATCATCAACCCCGATGATCTAGCTGGTTTGGAAGCTGCATTGGAATTAAAAGATGCCAATCCGGATGTAAAAGTAACTGTTGTATCTATGGGTCCTCCGCAGGCAAAAGGCATGCTGCAGGAAACAATCGCCCGTGGAGCAGATGATGCATATTTGATCACTGACCGTCGTTTGGGTGGTGCCGATACTTGTGCTACAAGCCGTACTTTGGCCGCTGCTTTAAAGAAAATCGGATTTGATTTGATCATTGCCGGACGTCAGGCTATCGATGGTGATACAGCTCAGGTTGGTCCACAGACAGCTGAACGTTTAGGATTGCCTCAGATCACATATGTTGATCAGATCATTGAACTGACACCGGAAAAAATTACGGTTAAAAAAGCCCTGGAAGAAGAAGAACAAATCTTAACTTCTAAGATGCCTTGTGTATTAACTACACTATCCGGAATGAACAAACCTCGTTATATGAACTGCGTTGATATCGTAGATTCTTTTGACAAACCGGTAAACATCATGACATTTGATGATTTAGATCTGGATCTTTCCGTTGTTGGTTTAGCTGGTTCTCCAACTAAGGTTCATGCGACATTCACAAAAGAAGTCAGCGCTGAAACAAAAACATATGAACTGTCTGCACAGGAAACTGCAGAATTGATTGCTAAAACATTGAAAGAAAAGCAATTGATCACGAAGTAGGAAGGGGAACACAAAATGGCAAAATTTGAAGGATACAAAGACATTTATGTATTTGTTGAACAGAAAAATGGAACCGTTGCCGAAGTTGGTTACGAATTAATTTCCGAAGCTAGAAAATTAGTTGCCAGCATTCCGGAAATGGGATATCAGGTTGTCGGTGTTCTGTTAGGTTCAAATATTACAGATAAAGCACAGGATGTCATTGCACATGGTGCTGATAAAGTTATCGTTGTTGATGACGAATTATTAAAAGATTACTCTACACAGTTCTATACAGATGCATTAACACAGATCATCAAAGAATTTAAACCAGATTCTTTCTTGACAGGAGCTACTGTATTAGGACGTGATTTGGCTCCACGTGTTGCGGCTCGTATCAATGCCGGTCTTACAGCCGATGCTACTAAGATCGAAATCGATACAGAAAAGGCAAAAGACGGAGAAGCTTTATTGTTGGTAACTCGTCCAACATTTGGTGGAAACTTGTTTGGTACCATCGTTTGTCCGGACACTCGTCCACAGATGGCTACAATTCGACCAAAAGTATTTGATATGGCTCCGGCTGATGCAAGCCGTACAGGAGAAGTTGTATCATTTGCTCCAAAATGGGAAACAACGGAACCAGAAGTTACCATCGATAAAGTTGTAGAAAAAATCGTTGAAGGTGTAGATATCACAAAAGCTAACATTCTTGTTGGTGCCGGACGTGGTGCGGAAGGATGTCTGGATTTGGTAGAAGCCTGTGCTAAAGAATTAGATGGTGTTGTTTGTGCAACTCGTGCCGTAGTAGAAGATGGATACATGGATAAAGCTTTACAGGTTGGTCAGACTGGTAAGACGGTTCGTCCAAGCTTATATATCGCTTGTGGAATTTCCGGAGCCGTTCAGCACGTAGCCGGAATGGAAAAATCCGATATGATCATCGCCATCAACCGTGATCCTCAGGCTGAAATCTTTACGATTGCCAATATGGGATTTGTCGGTGATGTCAACGAAGTATTACCTTTGTTAGTAGAAGAAATCAAAAAAGCAAAAGCTGCTTAAGGAGGAATTCAACATGACATTAAAAGTAGGTGTAGTCGGCGCCGGTACAATGGGACAAGGTATCGCAAATGCGTTTGCGACAGCTGGAAACCAGGTAACTGTAGTCGATGTGAAACTGGAATGGGCACAGAATGGTGTCAACAAGATTTTTGCTTCTAAAGACAAATTAGTCACAAAAGGAAAAATCTCTCAGGAAGCTGCCGATGCTGCCAAAGCAAACCTGAAAGCTGGGGAATATGCTGATCTGGCTGATTCAGATTTGATCGTTGAAGCTGTATTGGAAGTTATGGATGTGAAAAAAGAATTGTTCACAAAATTGGATGAAATCGTAAAAGACGACTGCATCTTCGGTTCTAACACATCTAGCTTAAGCATTACAGAAATTGCCAATGGTATCAAACATCCGGTAATTGGTATGCATTTCTTCAATCCGGCAGATCGTATGAAATTAGTCGAAGTTATCTCTGGTGCTAATACACCGGCTGAAGTAAAAGACAAAGTCATCGAAATCTCTAAGGCAATCGGAAAAACACCGGTTGAAGTCAATGAAGGACCTGGATTTGTCGTAAACCGTATCTTAGTTCCAATGATCAATGAAGCAACTTTCATCCTTCAGGAAGGAATTGCTTCTGCCAGCGACATTGATACAGCAATGCAGTTAGGCGCTAACCATCCAATGGGACCTTTGGCTTTAGGCGATCTGATCGGTTTGGATATCGTTGAAGCAATCATGGACGTTCTGTATCATGAAACAGGAGATTCTAAATACCGTGCCAGCACCTTGTTGAGAAAAATGGTACGTGCCGGTAAATTAGGACGTAAGACTGGAGAAGGTTTCTACAAGTATTAATATTTACTTGAACCGATAAGGCGAACCGTTTCTGGTTTCGCCTTTTTTTCAAAAGAGAGGATACTATCATGGAAAATGTAATTTTAGAAAAACAAGGACATGTATCGATCATTACGATCAATCGTGAAAAAGCATTAAACGCATTGAGCACTGCCGTTTTAAAAGACTTGGAAGAAGCTGTCAATACCGTAGAAGCCGATAAAGATACTTATTGTGCCGTTATTACCGGTGCCGGATCTAAAAGCTTTGTAGCCGGTGCTGATATTGCAGAAATGAAAGATAAAACAGTAGAAGAAGCAGCTGAATATGGTGCTTACGGAAATAAGATCTTCCGTATGATCGAAACCATGCATTGTCCGGTCATTGCCGCTGTTAACGGATTTGCCTTAGGTGGTGGATGTGAATTGGCTATGAGCTGTGACATTCGTGTAGCCAGTGAAAATGCAGTATTCGGGCAGCCGGAAGTTGGTTTGGGTATCACACCAGGTTTTGGTGGAACACAGCGTTTAGCTCGTTTAGTACCTGCTGGTATTGCCAAAGAAATGATCTTCACCGCTCGCAACATCAAAGCAGATAAGGCTTTAGCGATCGGCTTGGTCAATAATGTTGTTCCGGCTGAAGAATTGATGCCAACGGTATTAAAAATGGCAAACGGTATTGCCAAAAATGCTCCAATTGCCGTTGCTTATGCCAAAAAAGCAATCAACAATGGTTTGCAGACAGACATTGACAGTGCCATTGAAATCGAAGTCAAAGAATTCTCCAGCTGCTTTGCCACAGAAGATCAAACCTATGGTATGGAATGCTTTGTGAATAAAGTAAAAGAAAAAGAATTTAAGAACAAATAGAAGGAGGTAGTTTCAATGGCAAAAATTTTATCAGCCGAAGAAGCTGTTTCTTTAATCAAAGATGGTGATACTGTCGGTATCAGCGGATTTATCGGAATGGGACATCCGCAGGAATTAAGTATTGCCGTAGAAGAAAGCTTTTTGAAAACCGGACATCCACGTGATTTGACCGTTATGTTTTCGGCCGGAATGGGTGATGGTACGGACCGTTTAGGTGCCAACCATTTAGGACATGAAGGCTTATTAAAACGAATTGTAGCCGGACACTGGGGATTGATCCCAACTTTCCAGAAGCTGGTTTTTGAAAATAAAGTAGAAGGTTATAACCTGCCTTTAGGAACCATTTCTTTGTTGTTCCGTGAAATTGCCGGTCATCGTCCGGGCGTTATTACTAAAATCGGTTTAAAAACATTCATCGATCCTCGTTTGGAAGGAGCTAAGATGAATGAAAAAACACGTCAGGCAGAAGATTTGGTAGAACTGATTGAAATGGATGGGGAAGAATGGTTACGTTATAAATCTTTCCCGGTCAATGTCGCATTGCTTCGTGGTACCTATGCCGATGAAGATGGTAACGTAGTCATGACACAGGAAGCTGGTACGCTGGATTCCTTATCAATCGCACAGGCAGTTAAAAACTCTGGAGGTACTGTCATTGTGCAGGTCAAAGATATCGTACAAAATGGCACCTTGTCGGCTCGTGAAGTAAAAATTCCGGGTATCTATGTCGATGCGCTGGTTATCGGAAAACCGGAAAACCATTGGCAGACATTCTCACAGGAATACAATCCATCTTATTCCGGTGAAGTTCGTGTACCGGTCGATTCAATTGAACCTATGCCGTTAAATGCACGTAAGGTTGTTTGTCGAAGAGCCGCTATGGAATTAGATCCAAAGGCGATCATCAACTTAGGTATCGGTATGCCGGAAGGCATTGCCAATGTAGCCAATGAAGAAGGATTACCAGGTCTAAAATTAACGGTAGAAACCGGAGGAATCGGTGGAGTACCGATGAGTGGTACAGCTTTTGGTGCTTGTACAAACCCGGATGCGATGATCGATCAGCCATATCAGTTTGACTTCTATGATGGTGGTGGATTGGATCAAGCTTTCTTAGGATTGGCTGAATGTGATCGTCACGGAAACATCAACGTTTCTCGTTTTGGACCGAAGATTGCCGGTTGCGGTGGCTTCATCAACATTACACAGACCGCACCTGTCGTGGTTTACTGTGGTACCTTTACCGCAAAGGGCTTAAAGGAAACCATTGGTAATGGCAAGCTGGAAATCGTACAGGAAGGGCAGATCAAAAAGTTCAAAAATGAAGTAGAACAGATTACATTTGCCGCTGAATATGCTGCGCAGACAGGACAGAAAGTCATGTATATTACTGAACGTGCTGTTTTTGAACTGTTAGATGGTGTATTGACCTTAACAGAAATTGCACCAGGTATTGATTTGGAAAAAGATGTTCTGGCACAGATGGAATT
This sequence comes from Faecalicoccus sp. LCP19S3_E2, assembly GCF_052121255.1. Lineage (NCBI taxonomy): Bacteria > Bacillati > Bacillota > Erysipelotrichia > Erysipelotrichales > Erysipelotrichaceae > Faecalicoccus > Faecalicoccus sp. LCP19S3_E2. Next base: position 170,345 of record NZ_JBQKEP010000003.1, read on the forward strand.
TAAACCGGCTATTGCCGAAGATTTAAAATTGATGGATGCCCGTTTATTCACGGATGAAAAAATGGGATTGTTAAAATAAGCGGAGTACTTTCATAAGTACTCTCTTTTTGAAAGGAGGGCTTATGTTATTTTTTCGAAATGACTATGGACAAGGCTGCATTCCGGAAATCTTAGAACACATGAATCAGACCAACACCCAAAGCCATGTAGGCTATGGAGAGGATGAAATCAGTGCGCATGCCAAACAATTGATTCAATCCAAGATGGTCGATCATACAGTTGATGTTCATTTTATCTCCGGTGGTACATTGACCAATCAAACTGTGATCAAAGCCATGCTTCGTCCTTTTGAAGCGGTAATTTCCTGTGATACCGGTCATATCGCAACGCATGAAACAGGAGCTATCGAAGCTACAGGTCATAAGGTTATCACAGTTCCCAATGTCAATGGAAAACTGACTCCGTCATTGATTCAAAAATCATTTGATGAACACATGTTGACCTATGAACATCTGGTGTATCCAAAGATGGTCTATATTTCCAATGCCACAGAATTTGGTACAGTCTATACAAGAGAAGAGCTTGCAGCCTTACATGAAAAATGTCAGGAACTCGGTTTATATCTATATATGGATGGGGCAAGACTGGGCGCTGCTTTGATGTCCGGTGTCGATTATTCGTTAAATGATCTGGCTGGCTGGTGTGATGTATTTTATATTGGCGGTACAAAGAATGGTGCTCTAATGGGAGAAGCCATTGTGATCGTCAATGATGCCTTAAAGCCTTATTTCCGCTTTTGTATGAAACAAAACGGAGCCATGATGGCGAAAGGTTGGTTATTAGGAATTCAGTTTGCGGGTTTGTTTGAAAACGATGCGTTTTATACCGTTGCCAAACATGCCAATGAAATGGCAGCACAGATTCAGGATGCTTTGTTTGATCTGAAATATCCATTTTTAATGAAGAGCGACACCAATCAGATCTTCCCGGTTGTCAATGAGAATGAATATGTTTTTTTGAAAGAAAAAGTAGATTTTGAGCTTTGGGAAAATCGGAAAGAAGGAAAGGTCATTCGTTTTGTGACCAGCTGGAGCACTACACAAGAGCAGGTAGATGCCCTGATTACCTTATTAAAACAGGCGAAAGAATTAAAAGAAGAATAGTTGTAAACAGGCGATAGTATCCAGCTGTCGCCTGTTTTTATTGATATTGTTTCTTAGAAGAAAAGCCACGTCCTAAAACTTCGCTGACACGACTAACGATCATAAACGCATCCGGATCGATCTGATGGACCAGTCTTTCGATCTTTGGAAGCTCACGGTTGGAAACAACACTTAGAATCACAGATTGATCTTGGTGTGAATAACCGCCTTTTCCCTGCAACAATGTGATACCGCGATCGACATCTTTTAAAATGGAAGATGCGATTTGTTCATGATGCGGACTGATGATCTTCACTTCGGTCTTCGTCGTACCCATTAAAAGAACTTTATCTAAGACGATCGATGTCAACAAGATCAGTATGATACCATACAATAATCTTTCTAACGGATTGTACAATGTCTGTGAAGACAAAATGATAAAATCAAAGACATATAAACTCATGGATACCGGAATCTTAAAGAAATGATGAAGTACTAAAGGCGGAATATCCATGCCACCGGTACTGGCACCACTACGAATCACGATACCTAAAGAAAGTCCAATACCTAAACCGGCAAAGATCGTATTTAATAATTCGTTATTTGTAATGACTAAATCACCCAGGAGCTGATTAAAAAATTCCAATGCCATTGGATATACCAATGTTGATACAATTGTTGTCATCACAAACTTTTTTCCTAAGATCAAAAATCCTACCAACAACATCACAAGATTAAATACCAGTACAAATAAAGAGACCGGTAATGAGAAATAATGATTTAGAAACAGGGCAATACCGGTCGTACCGGAACTCATTAAACTGGTAGGTAATATAAACAGCTTTACGACCAGGGCATACAAGAAATTTCCGAAGATAACCGGAATTACAGATCGTATGATCTTCATCATAAAAACCTCCTAAAAAAACACGCCTGTCAGAAAAAATAAATTTTCCCTAACAAGCGTGGATCAAGGCATTTGCCTAATACAGAGATATTGTATAGGATGTTGATCAAAAAGAAAAGAGTAAATTAATTTTCTAACTTTCTTAGATTTTTTAAATATGTCCATCCCAGTACTCCATCTTTTTTAATTTGTGCTTTGTCACGATATTCACGTACTATTTTTACGATATCTCCTTCTTTTAAAGGTATTTGATAATTGGTATAGTCCGAGGCATACCATTTGCCATGACGCTGTTCAATAAATTCATTATCGACCCAAAAAGCACGTTTTAAATGGAAACAATAAATATAAGACTGGTAACGCTCCTTTGTTAAGATTTCAATTTCACCACGATTCCAAGTCACAAACAAAGGAATTTGATTTTGATAATCTACACTTTGTATGCAAATGGCTGTAGGTAAGTCATCGTATCGTTTGACATCGACATGATTTTGTTCAAAAATCAATGCATTTAACTGACCGCCTTGTTTGACGATATTACCGCCATCAATGCTGTAGATGTTCTTTTTGGGATCGTAGAGGGGATCAAAACTGGCAATGTACTTCTGATATTCAGTAACCGGCATATGACCACAAATAACTTTCTTTTCAAAAGTCTGTTTCGTTTCAAAAAACATAGGCGTGGTCATGGTGATCTTAAAGTCATCACCATATTGTTTTTCCGATGCGATACCGGCATGGGTAAAAATCATATCAGGTGTTTCAATCACATGAGGAAGATCATTGACAAAGGCCATTTCTTTGAGAAAGTGCTTTCGAAGCGTTGCACAATAAACTTCCATATCTGTATCTTTATGAAAAGACATTCCGATTTCATTAGCCATTTCATGAAGAACGGAATTCTTTCTTGTCAATAAGATTTGTTTTAAGAAATCAAGACGATACGATAAAAAAGCATTTTTTATGGTGAAGTCACAATTTCCCATTAAGGCATACGCATTTCCTTGTTCACAAAGTTGGATGATATAGCACAATGTCGCAAGGTTTTCTTCTCCTTTTTCCAAAAGATCACCGGCTAAGATCAGGCGATCGTTTGAACTATCGTAATGACAAAGTGACAATAAATGTTTTAACGCTTTCAAATTGCCATGGATATCACTGATCACGATCGTTTTTCCCTGGTGAAGGGCCGGTAAATTTAAAACTACAGGTTTACGATTCATAACTACTCATAATAAAACAAAAAATCCAAGAATAAAGGCGCTTCTTCTTCCCAGGAACTTTCGGTGTGTTCACCTTCCGGTTTGACATGAAAGAAGACTTTGGCACCATGCTCCTGTAATCGATTGGCCAGTTCCGTGCAAATTGTTGTTTCCTGCACAAAGGTATGTTTACCGTTTCCTTCCAGGGCACCCCAGGACATATAGAAATAGGATGGTTGATCAAAAAACGTTTGATCGGCTTCCATCAGGAAATAATCCGCTGTTGGGATCAAGTATGGTGAAATTACCAAAGAGCGAGAATAGATATCGCGATAGCGCATACCCGCAAACAAAGCCATTTCACCACCACAGCTGGAGCCGGCGATCCATGTTGTTTCTCGCTGCGGTAAAGTCGGGAAGTGGGCATCAATGTAAGGCTTGAGTTCATTGACAAAAAAATCCATTGTCTCTTCGCCCAAACCATTTAGTTGGACTTGCAGCTGTGCATCGGCAAAAGGGTAGGGGCTATATTCATCTAAGCGGTCATTGCCATGGTGTGAACACTCCTGACCAACTACGATCATATCCTTTTTACCTTCGATGATATGCCATGCCAAATTCCATGATTTTCCATAGGTCGCATCTTCATCATGAAAAAGATTATGTCCGTCAAACATGTATAAAACCGGATATCGTTTCTGAGAATATAAATAATCGTCTGGTAAATACATGTGGATCTTTCTTTGTTTCTGCAGGGCGGACATGTATAGCTCAAACTTTAAAATCACTTGTTTCGATCCTTTCTGGTAGATTCCTGAAATGCGATCGCAAAGAAAGCATCTCTTTCTTCTGTTGTATGAAAACGACAGGCCAGGGTTACATCACCCATCGTAGCTGCATAGGCTTCCGGAAGATAGTTCGTGGCAATCCATTGATCTTTATACATCTTTTCAATTTCTTCCACACGATATTTATAGGCAATCGAATTTCGTCTTCCCGCAAAGCCGGCCGATTCACGGGCAATATGCATATAATCACCCTGCTGTGTTAATAATACCTGTGCCCAGATATCATAGACATCTAAAGAACCGGCATAGTTCATCAAATCCGGGGCAAAACCTCCCGGTGGACGGAAGTTGACTTCCAATCCAATGACCGTTCCTTTTTTACCCAAACCTTCTTTGTCTTTGGTCAAACGGAAGAATTCACAGTGAAAGAACCGATTTTTTAGCGCAAAGGCATGAATGGTACGTTGCGCAATGCTTCGATATTCATCACTGATCGTAAAGGCCGTATAAGCGCCAATCGATTGTTGGTACTGAACACTGTCCATACAGTTGCCGACATATTCTAAAGAATTCAAATAACGTATCGTTCCTTCCTGATCGCATACACCATCTAAAGTAAAGATATCACCTTCAATGTATTCTTCCAAGATCATCTGGTGTTCCTTGGTCAAATCTAAATACTTGATCAGATCTTCATCGCTTTTGATCGTATAAGTAAAAGAAGCGCCTACACCATGATCGGGCTTTAAAACCAGAGGATAACCGATCTTCTTGGCAAACTGTAAGGCGTTTTCCTTAGAATCCACCAAATAGTATCGAGCGGTCGGGATGTTGGCCTTTTCATAGTATTTTTTCATGGCTGCCTTACTCTGGTATTCCTGAATGGTTTTATAGCTAAAACCGGTCTTTACGTTAAAATCATCACGTAAGCGGGCATCCAGATCCAGCCAGGCTTCATTGTTGGATTCGATCCAGTCGATCTTTCCATATTTGAACGTAAAGTAACCAACAGCACGAAGCATCTCATCGTAATTGTTGAAATTGGAAACGACATAACATTCATCGATGTTTTCTTTTAATTCCGGTAACAAATTGTCATACGCTGTATCGACAATGGCCAAAACTGTCGCCCCGTATTTTTTTAATCCCCGGCAAAACATCCAGTAGTTCTCAGGGTAGTTGGGTGAAATCATGATAAAATTCATTTGACATCTCTCCTTTCCAAAAGCGCATATTGCAGGGCAATGATCGTTTTTCCGTCAATGATCTGATTGTTTTGAAGCATTTGTTGTACTTCTTTGAGATCAATCCATACTTTGGTAATTTCTTCATCTTCATCCATGGCCAGCTTATGTTTCGTTACATAAGGTTCTATGGCTTCATAGAGCCAGATGACTTCATCACAAAATCCAGGGGTGGAAACAAAGTGTATGATCGGTTTTAAACGCTTGCACTCATAGCCGGCTTCTTCGTTTAATTCACGCAGACCGGCCGTCATGGGATCCTCTCCATATTCAAGCTTACCGGCAGGAATCTCCAGTGTTTCCTGATCAATCGCATGACGCATTTGTTTAACCAGCAAAACTTTATCATCGACGATCAAAAGCACACCGACACCACCGGGATGGCGAATGATATCGCGTCTGTATTCTTTATTATGGATCGTTACGTCTTTTTGTTCTAAAGTAAAAATTTTTCCTTTAAAGATCTCCTTATTTTCCATATATTTTCATCTTCTTTCATAGTTTTCATTATATCAAAAAAACCGGTCGTTCTCAAAGAAACACCGGTAAAAGTTCAGTCAATTTGCGCTAAGATAGCCTCGCAAATCGAGTGGGCAATTCGATCCTGATAGTCTTCATTGGTTAAGTTGGTATAATCCTCGATATTGCTTAAATAACCCAGCTCGATCATGATCGTAGAAAGTGATTGATCCATCAGGATTGGAAAGTTTTCATAGTGATCGCTGTCTAAACCATTAAAGCGAGAATAGTTGATGGACATCAGTTTTTCGTTGATCGCATTGCACAGATCGATCAATTCTTCCTTGGGATGGGTAAAAAGAGAATACCCATGAATGGTCGTATCGACATCATCGCTCATATGAATGCTGATTAAATACTGCGCATTTTGATCTTTAGCCAGCTGGATACGCTGCTTGCTGGAATCGACTTCATTGGCTGAAACGATCGTTGAATCATCCGTTCTTGTATAAACGACATTGTATTCTGCCTGTGTAAGATAATTACCTATTTTTTGTACAATTTGTAAATTGATATCCTTTTCCGGTGTGTGATCACCGCTTGTATAGCCGGTATCGATACCACCACCCCCGGCATCCAGACAGATCGTTGCTTTGGAGTGGGAAATACCCATGTCGATCGTATCATTTGTCTTTGCGCTGCTTGTTGTGTTGGTTGGTGTACGCACCTCCGGCTCATGGACAGTTGAAAGATTTGGCTGTACGATCAATGCCATGATCAGTGCTGCTATTAAAAACCACAAAGCTCTTTTCATGGGTTCACCCCCTAAAATCTTTACCATCATATCATAAAAGGGTGTCTTTGACATCCATTAGTCCTACTTTCTTGTTGTCTGAAAATTTGTTATACTGTGATGTGGTGAGTGAATGTGGAATTTAAAGTAACGATCGATCAGTTTGAAGGTCCATTGGATCTGATGCTGCATCTGATCAAAGAGAATAAATTAGATCTTTTTGACTTAGACATGCTGGTCTTAGCTAATCAATATATTGATTTTATCCATCAGATGAAAGATCTTCATTTGGAAATTGCCAGCGAATATTTAAGCGAACTGGCTTCTTTACTGGAATATAAGAGTCGTAAGCTCTTACCGCGTGAAGAAGTGGTCGTGGAAGAAGAATATGAAGAAGAGCAACAAAGACAAAGACTGGTCGAACGTTTATTGGAATATCAGCGCTATAAAGAAGTATCGGCTTCTTTAAAAGATTCTTTTGAACAAAGACAGCTGCATTTTTCACGACCGGCGGCTTCTTTGATCGAGTCATGGGCAAAACCTATCGAAATAGATAATCTTCCAACACAATCACCTTATGAACTGGTCAAAGCTATGCAGCGTGTGATGCATCGCATGATCTTATTACAGCCTTATGAGACAAAAGTAACGATCAAGGAATTGTCAGTGGAAGAACGACTCGAACAAATTCAGCGCTTTTTAAATACGATCGATCATCCGATCACTTTTGAAGAGCTTTGTTCAGACTGTACCAATCTGCATATGATCGTTGTCACGTTTTTAGCTATATTAGATTTGATTCATCAGAAAATGTTGGATTTTACAATCAATGAAGAGGATCAAATTTATCTCAAGAAAGGAGAGCAGCTTCATGCATGATTTAAAAGCACTGGTGGAAGGCTTGATTTTTTTAAGTGGCGAGGAAGGACTTTCCATGATCCAGATACAAAACGCCCTACAAATTGAAGAAAGCCAGAAAGTACAGGATGCGCTTCTTTCTTTAAAAGAAGAATATGCCTCGTCTTCAAAAGGAATTGAGTTAGTGGAATATGCCAGCCGATATAAATTTGTCACTAAAGACTTTGTGTATCCATTTGGACAAAAGCTTTTTGAAAACATTCAACATCCGACACTTTCACAGGCTGCCATTGAAACCCTTGCGATCATTGCCTATAAACAGCCGGTCACACGTGTGGAAATCGAAGAGATTCGCGGGGTCAACTGTGAGATGATGTTAAAGAAGCTGCAGGCCCGAGGTTTGATTGAAGCCAAAGATCGATTGGATGTCGTAGGAAAGCCTTTGCTGTATCAGGTGACCGATACTTTTTTAGATACATTTCAATTAGAGACGATCAAGGAACTTCCGGAGCTTCCAAAGCCACAGGAAGAACAAGAGTTGTTTCATGAGGAGGAACTATGATGGAACGATTACAAAAAGCCATTGCCCAGTCTGGTTTTTGTTCAAGACGAAAAGCCGAAGAATATATCATTCAGGGAAAAGTCAAGGTAAACGGAAAAGTTGTCGATATCTTAGGAAGCAAAGTAAAGCCTAACGATACGATCACAATCAACGGACAGGCATTAGTGCGTGAAGAAAAAGTATATTATGTGATGAACAAGCCTAAAGGCTGTGTTTGTACAAGCAAAGATGAACATAATCGAAAAACCGTATTGGATTATATTCACATTGATCAAAGAGTGTATCCGGTAGGAAGACTTGATTATGATACCAGTGGTGTCTTATTATTGACAAACGATGGCGATTTTACCAATAAGATGATCCATCCTCGTTATCATTTGCCAAAGACGTATATCGTAAATCTGCAGGGAATCTTAAGTGAAGACGATATTCGTAAGCTGCGTAAGGGGTTAAGTGATGGTAAGGAAACTTTTCTTCCGGCAAAAGTCTATATGTTGGAAACCGATCCGACAAGAGAACGTTGTCGTTTTGAACTGACGATCACAGAAGGAAAAAATCATCAGGTCAAAAATATGATGGCAATGTTGGGGCATGAGGTGCGTCGTTTACATCGAAAACGCTTTGGTTTTATCGAAGCGGATGCCCTAAAGCCGGGTGAGATTCGGCAGTTAAAGCCATATGAAGTCAAAAAACTTTTGTATCTGGCCAATCAGGGAGAAACAAAATGAAACAAGTATTTGTAGAAGAGGCTTGTCAATTACACTCCAAGGTTCTTTTAGATACCAAACAGGCGCATCATTTATTTGATGTATTGCGTATCGAACAAAAAGAAACAGTACGCGTAATCAGTAAGCAGGGCGGTGCCTTTTTAGCCAAGCCGTTACAAAAGCCATATTTATATATCACGGATGAGATCGAAGTACCTGCTACCTTGCATCACATTACGCTTTGTTGTGCACTAATCAAGCAGGATTGTTTTGAAGTTATGCTACAAAAGGCATGTGAGTTGGGCGTCAGCCGCATTGTTCCTTTTGACAGTCGTTTTTCCATCATCAGACTGGATGAAAAGAAAAAGGAAAAGAAGTATGAGCGCTGGCAGCAGATCCTGTTGGATGCCTGCAAACAATGTAATCGCAACGATTTAGTGCAGTTAGAACCCATCCAAAGCATTGAAACCCTGCATAACTATCAGGGAAAATGCAATCTGGTCTGCTATGAAAAACAAAATGAAGCATCGATGCATTTGGCATCGTATTTAAAAGAAGACCCTAAATCGGTTACCATCGTAATCGGTCCGGAAGGTGGATTCGATGTCAATGAGATCGAAATCTTACAGGATGATCACTTTATTCCGGTTACCTTGGGAAAAAGAATTTTGCGTGCTGAAACGGCAGCGATTTATGCGCTATCCTGCATTGATTATCAACACGCTTTATCAAAGGAGGAAAAGTAGTGCGATTCAGTATTACGACACTAGGCTGTAAGGTCAACAGCTATGAATCCAATTATTATAAAGAACAGCTGGAAAAACATGGTCATCAATTGGTAGAATCTACTGATCCATGTGATGTTTGTATTATCAATACGTGCACGGTAACAAATACGGCGGCAGCCAAATCTCGACAAAAGATACATTCTTTAAAGAAGTCACATCCTAATGCCTTGATTGTTGTGGTTGGCTGCTATGTTCAGCATGCCAATCAAACGGAAAGAGAAAATCTGGATGTGGATTTGATCATCGGCGCCAATCATAAAAATGAGCTGGTGCAGCGTATCGAAGAATTATTAAAGGATCATGTTCGTAAGGATCTGGTGGAAGATATTCGCGACTTTACATCGTTTGAAGAAATGCCGATCCATGTTTATGAATCCAAACACCGTGCTTTTTTAAAGATCGAAGATGGTTGTAATCAGTTCTGCAGCTATTGTGCAATTCCATATGCCAGAGGACGACAACGTTCTTTATCAAAAGAAAAGGTCATTGAAATTGCGCAGTCTTTATCTGATAAAGGACATTATGAAATCGTTTTGACGGGAATTCATACCGGTCGTTATCAGGATGGGGATACTACACTGGCTAAACTGTTAAAAGAATTACTAGAAAAAACAAATGAACGGGTTCAATACCGAATTTCAAGTATTGAAATTACCGAAGTTGATGATAAACTGATTGAATTGATGAAACAGACCACAAGAATCTGTCATCATTTGCATATTCCGATTCAGTCTGGTTGTAACGAAACTTTACAGCGTATGAATCGTCCTTACACGATCGAAGAATTTCAACAACGATTGGATCATATACGAAAAGAAATACCTGATATTTCCATCTCTACTGATGTGATTGTCGGCTTTGTACAGGAAAGTGAAGAAGAGTTTGAAACAACGCATAAAAATCTTGAAGATTGTGCTTTTTCTTTCTTACACGTTTTTCCATACTCTAAGCGCAACGGCACCGCTGCCAGCAGGATGAAAGGGGAAGTGCATGGCTCAATCGTTAAAGAAAGAGTCAATAAACTATTAGCACTTTCCAACAAACTTCGTCAAAATGATATGGAGCGCTTTACCAATTTAGAAGTCTTAATTGAAAAACAAGACCAGGATGGTGTGTATCATGGCTATTGCCAACAATATCATCCCGTTAAGATTTATAGTGATGTTCCTCCTGCCTCACGTATTCATGTAACGTGGGATGAAATCAAGGATCATACTTATATTGTGTTAAAGAAAGAAGGATCGTTATGCGACTAAGCAAGCTTTTTAAAAATGCACCGACCGTTAATGTCACAGGTTTATGTTTTGATTCACGTAAGGTGCAAAAAGGAGATCTGTATTTTTGCCTTCCGGGAATGACTTATGATGGACATGATTTTATTGCCCAGGCTGTAGAAAAAGGGGCAATTGGTATCGTTCATTCCAAAGAGATCGAAAACAAACTGGAAGGTGCTGTCTATATTCGTGTAGAAGATGTCGTTTTAGCCATGAATCAGTGTGCCCGAATTTTCTATGCCAAGCCTTCTGATAAAATGACAATGTATGGAATCACCGGCACCAACGGAAAAAGTACATGTGCCAATATCATCAAATATATTCGTGAGCTAAAAGAGCCTTGTGGCTATATCGGAACGATTGCGATTGAATATGGAAAGGTACGCTTAGCACCGGATCTGACGACACCGGATGCCCTGTTTCTTCAAAAGAAGCTCAGCGATATGGTAAGAGCCGGTATAAAATCTTGCGCCCTGGAAGTCAGCTCGCATGGTTTAGCACAACATCGTGTCGATGCGATTCGTTTTGATGTGGCAATCTTTACTAACTTTACTTATGATCATTTAGATTTTCATGGCACCATGGACAGTTACTTTAATGCCAAATCTATTTTGTTCAAAGATTTAGTTAAAGAAAACGGTGTGTCCGTATTAAATGTCGATGATGATAAGTTTGAAGATTTAAAGTCTTTATCCAAAGCCAGAGTTGTTACATATGGTGTGGAGAAGGAATGTGATTATCGGGCGATCAATGTTCGTATTGATCCAGAATCCACAACTTTTGATCTTGTGTATCAGGAAAAGATTTATCATGTAAAGAGCAGTCTTGTTGCGATGTACAATGTCTATAACTTATTAGCCTGTATTGCGGCTTTACATCAGACCGGTATGGATCTGGCGATCATCTTGCAGGCATGTGCTTCGATTCCACAAATTGAAGGTCGTATGGAGCAGATCGATTGCGGCCAGCCGTTTCATGTGATCGTTGACTTTGCTCATACACCCGATGGCATGGAACAAATGTTACGATATGGAAGACATATTGCCAATGAACATCGTGTCATCAGTGTCTTTGGATCCGCCGGAAAGCGTGATATTGCCAAACGTAAGGTCTTTGGAGAACTGGCCGATCAATATGCCGACTTGATCATTTTGACCGAAGATGATCCAAGAGATGAAAATCCTAAAGACATCGCCTGTCAAATTAAAGAGGGAATTCAAGATACCCCAAGTGTATTTGTCGAAGACCGCTATGAAGCGATTCGCCAGGCCATTGATAACGCATCCGATGGGGATGTGATATTAATCTTAGGTAAAGGGGATGAACCTTTTATGTATCATACAGAAGGACGTGTTCCATGGACAGGCGACAATAACTGCGCCAGAGAATGTCTTGCGCAAGCAGGCTATACAAAAGAATAAACAACAAAGTCATTCCCACGAATGACTTTTTATTATTGTTCCTATTAAATATATAGGCTTATATGCATATGTATGCTACTATGTAAATAGGATTATTCAATATTTTATTGACCATAATATAAAAATATTCATTAAAGGGAGAAAGAGTATGAAACGTTTTAAGAAATTATCCACTACATTTTTGACAACTGTACTACTGGCCTGTAATACAATCACCAGTCCGGGGTTTAACGTATGGGCACAGGAAGAAAAGATTCCTATAGACAATCCATCGGATGTTGACAAATCCATCGAAGAACCGGTTGAAGAAACAATTGTTCCAGAAGAGCCAGCACTAGAAGAACCGGTGATCAATGAGCCGAGTCAAAATCATGAAGTTTCAATACCACAAACCACCGCAGAAGAACCAGTTGAACAAGAACAATTTCCTTCTTTTGAAAAGTCCATCGATATGAAAGATGGACCAACGGTAAAAGTAAATGCACCAGAAGGTGCATTTCCACGGGGGATACAAGTGGATATCCAAAAAGTAGATGTCGATACGATTTATGATCTTCTACATGCACAGGATGAAACCATCAAAAAGGAAGAGATAATCGCGCTTGATTTTGATTTTTATACTGAGAACTTACATCATATAGAACCGAAACAAAAGATATCCATTACCCTGCAAAATCTGGATCTATCCAAAGATACAAAAGCCACTTTGTATCATTTGCCAGATAAAAATGCCAAGCCTGAAAAAAAAGAACTTGCAACGTTCGATACCAATAAAAAACTAATTACATTTGAAAGTTCTTCTTTCAGTATTTACGCTTTGATAGTATCTCTTACAGAAACAAGCGAGACTATCCAGCCGGAAACTGTAGTTACGCCGGAAGAACAGCCGGCAGAAGAAACGGAGGATCCCTCTACATCTACAGATCTTTATGATTCTTCCATCAATTTAGCGCCCGGTACCAGTGATGCTTATTATGGTGGTGAAATCATAACAGTCTATGACAACATTTCTATATCCGGAAACAATACCGTGGTACCCGAAGGCGCTTATACCATTGTCTCCTTACCAAAGGCATCGTTTCAAAAACCAAGAGAAAGTGAAGTTTCCACGTCCTTTGACAATTTTAAGAGTCTGGAAATCAAAGAAACAGATACCGATTATCAGATCATCTTAACGTATAAGACTTTATATGGCGGCTACAATGGAGGAACACCTATTCGTGTAAATCTTTTACCGGGACAAGTTATCAATAATTCACAACATACAATCACCCAACAGTTCTTTAATAAAGATGGTAAAAAATTGACACAGGACAGTACCCAGATCATTAAGGCAAAGGCCACAATCGAAACTTTACAAAAGAAAGATTATGAAGCAACACAATTGATTAAAGAAGTGGATTCTGATTTTGTGATTAAAGAAGGTACGTATGTGGATTTTATAGCTTATTACTACAGTGTTAATTCGAATAAAAATGATCCACGAGATAGACGCCTATATGCGAAGATTCCCGAAGGAACCAAGGTGAAAGAAAATACGGGCTGGACGTATGAGCCAGAAACAAATCGATATTATAGAGATATTCCTAGAGATAAGTTTAATGATGGCTATGATTATACTCTAAGAAGATATAATACATATTATCGAACAATTACCTTGGATCTGGGAGGCATTGATTTATCCAGTTATGATGCCTCCAACAAGTCAAAAGAATTTAGAGTCGATTTTAGTATACAGCCGGTTGTCGATGGTATCGTCCAAAATGATTTAGGACCAAATACTGGTTACTACAGTAAACCTTATTATGTCTTAAAAGAAATACCCAAACCACAAGGTGCCTCGCCTAGCTGGGATATTGCGAAATATGAAAAAATCATTGATAAAGATTATCAACCAATTGATGGGTCAACTTATCCAATAGATTTTACTTATAAGTATACGACTATTTCCTATAATAAGGATTATTTGTATACACATCGTATGCGCTATACTTTAAAAAATATCAATGTCTGGTCTTTATCAAATGCCAATAGAGAAGATGAAAGTATTCGCGAATTGACCATCAGAGATTCCAGGGTGGATATTAGTCCTTATGTAGAACCGCATCAAATTCGTTTAATGGTGATAGGTTTAAATGAGGAGGATGCGAAATGGATGAAGGAACAATTAACTGGAACAAAAGCGTATGGAATTACTTCATCCGGACAAAAGGTGCTGATCAGTGATCATGTACCGATCCATATAGATCGTTCCTATAATGATTCTTTTGATGGTGAAGACTGGCAGACACTTTCAAACACAGAGAATTATACAAAAGTAGAATTTGTTTATCCCAATGGCGGAGTGACCTTAAAAGGAAAAGATCAAATCGAACGCTGCAAGTATGCCATTTATTCGGATGTCATTGGCCGTGTAAAAGAATCTACCTACCAAACCTTAAAAGAAAAAATCGATGCACACCAAGAGGCATTGTTGGGAGACACCACTGAGTATGCGAATACCTCGATTACAACCAGATACTATAAGTTTGCCGGTGATACCGAGCTTACTTCCCAAGAGGATACTCGTCAATATGCCTGGACCACTGATTTTATTCGCATGCAAATAGAAAAAATTATCAGATATAATAGACTATCTATCACAAATGGAAGCCAGTTTTTTACCAACGATACAATTTCTACAAGTGAGAGGTATAGGCATTCTAGAATCGGAAATTTTTCTGAAGCAACAGAGCCGAAAAATTTAAATGTTTATTATTTAGTCCCGGATGGACTAGAACCCATAAAAAATACAAATACTTTTGAAAGTATCGAAGTCATTCGTGGATATAGAGATGGCATGAATTTAGTTATCGCCAAGCCAAAATCCATAACGATTCCTAAGCTAGATGGATCGTTGAGTCGAGATACGGATAATTGGCTCTATTTGGACTTTACCGTCACGACTCGACTGGATATTGGAAACTATACCATATATTCTTGTATGTCTTATGATAATAATAAGATTGGTGTAGATCCTAACGGTAATCAATATGGGATTCTACAAGATTCTTCACCAAGTGGGGTGTGGAGTACGATTTTAAAAGATGCCAACAATCGACCGGATGATAATACTCGCTTTACAAATTTCAACGCTTCTACCTTTAAGATCTATCCGCCGAAAGTATTATCGGCAATCAAGGAAGTAAAGCTGACTTCGGAACCGGATTCCAAATATGCTTCCTCTCTTGGCAGCAAGGCAACGATTGGGGATCAAATTGATTATCGCTGGGTACTAAAGAATAACTCCAATGCACCGATCGATCAGCTGGAGATTCTTGATATCTTACCGGATAAGGGGGATCATGCGATCGTTCATAACGATGCCGGTGAGTATCCGGCTCGTGGTTCTTCATTTACAACGCCACTTCTTTCCATAGAGGACAATAGTAAATTTGATTATTATTATTCAACGGATCCGGTTAAACAAACCACACAGGAAAACTATAAGGCCAACTGGTCCAGTTCGGTTGATGATATGAGCAAGGTCACGATGATCAAGGCTGTCCTAAAGAAAGGACAAACGATACCGGTGGGAGAAAATGCGTATATCGTTACGCACAATCAGATTGTCAATGATCCTAAGATTCAGGATGGAGACAAGGCGTATAACTCCTTTGCGTATACTTTGAATGAGGGAACATCTTTTATGGAAGCCTTGCGAACCGAAGTGCAGGTAACGTATCCAAAACGAGATGTATTGGTAGAAAAAGTCAACATGGAAGATGATTCGTATAAATTATTTGGGGCCACTTTTAATCTATACGAAGAAGGTACCGGAGAAAACGGATCGGATAAGCTGATTTTGTCGTATGTGGTAACAAATCATGATGGTATTGCCACCTTCCCGAATCTATTAGTGGGGAAAGAATATTATCTACAGGAAACAAAGGCACCATCGGGTTATGTGAAAACAGATACGAAAACCTATTTTACGGTCAAACCACCGATCAACGATACGGATGTACAGAAAATTTTGATTCAAAATGATGTGCCGAGAACTACTATGCACCTTCAAAAAGAATGGATCGGACCGCAAAATACGCAGGAAGTCACGATTCATATATTGGCTAACGAGAAGGATACAGGTCAAACGGTCGTCTTAAAGGCAGTCGATGATTGGAAAACAAGTGTTGAAAATTTGCCGGTCAATGATAAAAACGGAAATCCTATCGCCTATTCTATTCAAGAGGATGCCGGGAAAAACTATTCTTCATCCATCCGTGGTGATATGGAAAGTGGTTTTGTCATTACGAATACAAATACAGAGAAACGGGATGTTTCGGTTTCTAAAACGTGGATAGGGCCAAAACAGGACTCTGTACAGGTCACACTTATCAAAGATGGAACGCCAACGGATCAAACATTGACCTTACAGGAAGCAAATGAATGGAAGTCTTCGTTCGAGGATTTGATCAAATACGATCCAACGGATGGTCATGAAATTGTATATACGGTTCAAGAAAATGAAATTTCCGACTATTCTTTACAAATGACCGGTGACATGGATAATGGATTTGTCCTGACAAATACGAATACAGAGACTTTATCCATTTCGGTTACCAAGTCGTGGATTGGTCCGGTACAGTCACAGGCACAGATAACTCTTGTAAAAGATGGAGCACTAACCGAACAAACACTGACTTTGAATCAAGAAAATGGCTGGAAAGCTTCTTTTGATAATCTGGCAAAATATGATGCTACGGATGGTCATAAGATTGAATATACGATTCAGGAAGCGCCGGTTGAAAACTATACTTCTAAAATTACGGGGTCTATGGAAGATGGCTTTACGGTTACGAATACTAATACAGAAACGGTAAGTATTCCGGTCGAGAAACATTGGATTGGGCCTATGACAGATTCTGTTGACATTACATTGGTCAAAGATGAAGAAGATACAGAAAATACTTTGGTGCTGAATGCACAGAATGAATGGAAAGATTCCTTTGAGAATTTACCGAAATACGATGAAAAAGATGGTCACCTGATTGACTATAAAATCAAGGAAACAGCTGTTAAAGACTATACATCCAAGATCACAGGCGATGCACTAAATGGATTTGTAGTGACGAATACGAATGTGCATGCGATCTCTATCCCGGTTCAAAAAGTATGGGTTGGGCCGGCCTTAGATTCAATTGAAGTCTCTTTGCTGCGTGATGAACAGGAAACGGGGCAAGTATTAACTTTGACCAAAGATCAGGAATGGAAGTCAAGTTTTAATAATCTTTTGGAATTTGATCCATCCGATGGACATCGGTATGTGTATTCTTTAAAGGAAGCAGATGTTCCTGGCTATAAAAGTTTGATTACGGGTACGCAGGATACGGGCTTTACAATCACAAATACTATTACCGGAAAAGTATCTGTCGGCATCACAAAACAATGGATCGGAAAAGCAGCGGACTCGGTAACGGTAGATTTGATGAATGGAGATCAAAAAGTCGATTCGATAGAATTGTCTGCATCCAATCATTGGCAGTACACCTTTACCAATTTGGAACAGTATGATGAAAACGGACAGCCTATATCATATACAATCTCTGAGGTTAATCTGGATGGTTATGTATCAAAGATTACCGGAAATATGAATACCGGTTTTGTGATTACCAACACAAATACGGAAACAGTGGATATTCCGGTGGAAAAATCTTGGATCGGTCCTGAAGGAAAACAGGCCGAGGTCAACCTTTATAAAGACGGAATTGATCAGATCGCATCCCTGGTTTTATCAGAATCGAATCAATGGACCTCTACATTCACGGATCTTCCGGTCTATGATTCCAACGATGGACATAAAATTATGTATGCGATCAAAGAAACACCAATCGATGGCTATCAGTCTGAAATCACAGGTGATGCAAAATCGGGTTATCGTATCGTCAATACGAATATAGAAACACTTTCGGTTTCCGTTAAGAAACAATGGATCGGACCGGCTCAGGCCAAGGCTACATTTACACTGTATCAGGATGGCAAGAAAACAAATCAAACCCTGGTACTAAGCAAACAAGATCAATGGCAGGGATCTTTCACAGATCTTGCGAAATACGATCATAACGATGGGCATGCCTATGTATATACGATCGAAGAAACACAACTGCCTGATTATGATTCCAAAGTCGAAGGAAATATGAAGGATGGCTTTACCGTTACGAACACGAATACGGAAGCGGTAAATGTCCCGGTAGAGAAAAAGTGGATTGGACCGGCAGCTTCCAAGGTGGATATCCTTCTGGTTAAAGATGGAATTGAAACGGATCGGAAATTGACACTAAATGAATGGAATCATTGGAAAGGTGCTTTTAACGATCTTACAAAATATGACTCTAAAGATGGTCATGAAATACAGTATGCGATCAAAGAAATACCGATTGCCGACTATTCTTCAGATATCAAACAAACAACAGATGGTTATGTTGTGACAAATACAAACATGAAGACGCGCTCGATTTCAGTCGAAAAGAGATGGATCGGTCCAAAAGCTGACCAGGTCATGGTTGCTTTATATGCCGATGGAAAAGATACGGGTCAATCTCTGACATTAAGTGAGGAGAATGAATGGAAAGTTGTGTTTGATGGTTTAAGTCAATATGATTCAGAGGATGGTCATGAAATCAGTTATTCTATACAAGAAAAGGAATTGCCAAATTATACTGTATCCATAGAAGGTGATATGGTAAGTGGATTTGTACTGACAAACACAAACGTGTCAAAAAGAAATATTACCGTATCTAAAAAATGGATTGGGCAGGAAGGAAAATCAGCCACGATTTACTTAAAACAAGATGGCCAAAGGGTACAGACTGTCAGGTTGACTCAAGAATGTGGCTGGCAATATGAATTCAAAGATCTTGTGATGTATGATGTAAAGGATGGACATGCGATATCCTATGAAATCGAAGAGGAAGAACAACCAGGTTATACATCTAAGATTACCGGAAACATGGAAGATGGATTTATTGCTACGAATACACAAATTACATCCGATTCGAAATCAAAGGGTTCTACGCCAACCGGTGAATCCTTTGACGGCACTTCTATGATCGTTCTGGCCATAACCAGTGTTGTCATGTTGATTGCGCTTTGGATTGTAAAACGAAAAGGACTTTAAAAGTGAAGATGGCAGGATGTATTCTGCCGTCTTTGCTTTTATTTTATGCACTTTATGTACCTAAAGTTTTTATAAAACAGTTGAAATGAAAAAGGGAGTTTGCTATAATTCCTTTGGTTGTTGCTCAGGAAGGGAGGTTATCAAATGCCAAAGGTAGTTCTTAAAGAGAACGAACAGCTTGATGATGCATTAAGAAGATTCAAGCGTCAGGTATCTCGAAACGGCACCCTTGCTGAGGCCCGAAAAAGAGAATTTTACGTAAAACCAGGTGTGCGCAGAAAGTTAAAATCTGAAGCTGCACGTAAAGCACGTAGAGGAAAATAAGAATCTGCATTATGCAGATTTTTTTATATTAGGAGAAGCATATGGCATTTAAAACGATCGATTTATCAAATTATGATGTAAACGCAATACAGATCTTTGTAGGAAATCAGGATGTACACCTGCAGGTGCTCCGTAAAGCTTTTAAAACGGACTTTATCCTTCGAGATCAGCAGCTCAAGTTTGATTCAGAACAATTTGATGAGATTCAACAAGTAGTTTCTACCTGTTTTGATTTAATCGAATCCAAGCATAAGTTAAATGAACAAGATGTAAACTATCTTTGTCGTTTGGCAAAGAATCATCAGCTAGATCAATTTGATCTCAGTCATTTACAGCCGATCGCGAAGACCAAGTCCGGTAAGTTGATCTATCCAAAGACTTTAGGACAGGCTATCTTATGTGATGCGTTTACTCATAACGATATTATTTTTGCTTCCGGTGTGGCCGGTACCGGTAAAACCTATCTGGCGGTCTGTTATGCGGTTATGCAGCTCAAGAAAGAAGAAGTGGAAAAGATTATTCTGACTAGACCTGCCGTAGAAGCCGGAGAATCACTTGGTTTCTTGCCAGGGGATATGAAGGATAAGGTCGATCCGTATCTTCGTCCTTTATACGATGCTTTATATGATATGTTAGGTGTGGAAACCGTAGAACGATTCATGGAAAAACAAGTCATCGAAGTGGCGCCATTGGCCTTTATGCGTGGACGAACATTGAATAAAGCTGTCGTAATCTTAGATGAAGCACAAAATACGACACAGGCACAGATGAAGATGTTTTTGACGCGTATGGGTCAAAATGCACAAATGATCATCAACGGAGATGTCACACAGATCGATTTGATTCGAAAAGAGCAGTCGGGACTTGTACAGGCTACACAAATCTTAAAGGGAATCGATCGTATTGCCTTTGTACAGATGAGTGCGGATGATGTTGTGCGACATCCGCTTGTACAAAAGATCATTGAACGATATGAGACAATTGAAAATTAAAAGTCTTTAGGCTATACTAGAAAGGTATTTGAGGTGAAAAAAAACTATGGGAAGACATTTTGAAGTTCGTGCTGCTGCCATGCAGAAAACAGCGAACCAGAAAGCTAAGATCTATTCAAGATATTCAAAAGAAATTTTGGTAGCTGCCAAAAACGGGGATCCAAACCCGGATATGAACCAGACTTTAAAGAAAGCCATTGAACGTGCAAAAGCGAATAACGTTCCGGCTGATGTTATCAAACGTGCGATCGATAAGGCTAAATCCAGTGCCGATGAAAACTATTCGAGCGCCCGTTATGAAGGCTTTGGTTCCGGTGGCGGAAGTACCATTATCATTGATTGTTTGACGGATAATCCTAATCGTACGATTGCAAACCTTCGTGCCTGCTTCAACAAAAGCCATGCGAAATTAGGCGTTGGTGGATCTGTAAGCTTTGGGTATGAACATTTAGGTGTTATCGTAATTCAGTACGATGATGAAGAAGCAATGATGGATTGTCTGATCAGTAAAGATATCGATCTAAAAGAAATTGAAATTGAAGATGGATATATGACAATTACAGTTGATCCGACACAGTTGGATGATGCCAAAGAAGCTGTGGAAGAATTGATTCCGGGTGTTAAGTTTGAAGTCCTGGAAAATAAGATGGTTCCAAACGAAACAGTTTCTTTAGAAGGAGAAGATTTGGATTTGTTCAAACGCCTTGTGACATTGTTGGATGATGTAGATGATGTACAGAACGTATATCATAATGTAGATAATTTAAACTAATTCGTTGAAGAAGAGAAATCTGTAAAACAGATGTAGAGAAGATCTGGCTGGTGAAAAGATCGGATGGGTTACAGATGGGACACTTTGGAGAAATCAGTGAAAAGCTGATCGTTGGTCGCGTTAAGACATAAGTGCATACACTTTGTGTATGAAGTAAGGTGGTACCGCGTGAAAACGTCCTTATATAAGGGCGTTTTTTATTTTATAGAAAGAAAGGTGAAACTATGTCGTACCAGATACCAAGAGGATGTCAGGATATTCTTCCTGAACAAAGCTATGCCTGGCAAAGCTTAGAGAGAACATTAAGAGAATTCTGTTATTTGTATAACTATGATGAGATTCGTACACCAATTTTTGAACACACGAATGTATTTAAAAGAGAAAATGATTCCAGTGATATGGTCAATAAGGAAATGTACACCTTCAAACTGGAGAACTCAAAAACTTCGTTAACGATTCGTCCGGAAGGAACTGCCGGTGTCGTTCGTTCCTTTGTCGAAAATAAGATGTATGCCAATCCGGATCTTCCTGTTAAGTTATATTATATGGGCCCAATGGCAAGACATGAACGCCCGCAAAAGGGAAGACTTCGTATCTTTAATCAGTTTGGCGTAGAATGTCTGGGAAATAAAAGTCCTTATACGGATGTAGAAACCATTGCTTTGGCATTTTCTATTTTAAAGGCTTTAGGCTTACAGGACTTAAAGGTTTGTTTGAATACTTTAGGCGATGATGATTCCAGAGCTAATTACCGACAGGCATTAAAAGATTATTTTGCACCCTACAAAGAGGAATTATGCTCGGATTGTAAACGTCGTTATGAACAAAATCCTTTGCGTATTTTAGACTGTAAGGTGGATAAAGACAAAGAGTGCATGAAACATGTACCAAAAATGAAAGATTACTTAAACGAGGAAAGTAAGACTTATTTTGATACAGTTTGTTCATTGTTGGATGAACTGGAGATTCCCTATGAAATTGATGATCAGCTGGTACGTGGTTTAGACTACTATACACACACCGTATTTGAGATCGTTTCTTTAAATAAAGAAATGGGCGCACAATCCACTGTTTTGGCCGGTGGCCGCTATGATGGTTTAATTCCATATTTTGGCGGACCGGAAGCCATGAGCGGTATCGGATGGGCCTTGGGAATGGAACGTCTATTGATTGCTTTGGAAGCAGAAGGAATCGAACTAGGCCAAAAACCGGATCTAGATGTCTTTGTGATGTGTCTGGATGAAGAGGCCAGAACGTATGCTTTTAAAGCCCTAACAGAGCTAAGAGCCTATGGATATCGATGTGAAATGGATATGTTAGGACGTGGTTTTAAGGGGCAGTTTAAGGCAGCGGATCGAAGTCATGCACAATTTGCTTTGTTGTTGGGAAATAAGGAAGCACAGGATCAGACAATCACGATCAAAAACCTGAAAGAGAAAACGCAGGAAACAATTGCACGTGAAGCGTTGATTGGCTATGTGGATGCCCACATGGAAGAAGAACATGAACATCATCATCAGGAGGAAGAGGAATGAAACGAACACATTCAAACGGAGAACTTCGACTAAGCCATGTTGGTCAGCACGTGGATTTAGTCGGATGGGTTTCTAAAAAAAGAAACTTCGGACAGTTAAATTTTATCGATTTGCGGGATCGCAGTGGAATTTGCCAACTGCTTTTTGATGAAACATTCAGTGAGACTTTAAAAAATGTGCGTAACGAATATGTATTATCGGTTTCCGGAACGGTCGTAGAACGAAAGGATAAGAATCCGGATTTGGCTACCGGAGATATTGAAGTGCAGGTTGATCAAGTAACGGTTGTCAATGAGGCAAAAACGACGCCTTTGATCATTGCCGACGAAACCGATGCTTTAGAAGATACACGCTTAGAGTATCGTTATTTGGATCTAAGACGTCCGATTATGCAAAAGAAATTGATGATGCGTCATCAGATTACACGAAGTATGCGTGATTACTTAGACAACCATGCCTTTATTGAAATCGAAACACCAATGCTTGGAAAAAGTACACCGGAAGGAGCTCGTGACTATTTAGTGCCAAGCCGCGTACATCCGGGAAGCTTCTATGCATTACCACAATCACCGCAGCTTTATAAACAGCTTTTAATGATCAGTGGCTTTGAGCGCTATTATCAGTTTGCGCGTTGTTTTCGTGATGAAGATTTAAGAGCCGATCGTCAGACCGACTTTACACAGGTTGATATTGAAACCAGCTTCTTAACCGAAAACGAAATTTTGACCATGATGGAAGAAATGATGAAGAAGCTGATGAAGGAAGTCAAAGGCTTGGATATTGAAACGCCATTCCTACGTCTGACTTATAAAGAGGCAATGAATCGTTATGGTAGCGATAAACCAGACAATCGATTTGGATTGGAATTACAGGAAATCACATCTATTTTTGAACATACAGAATTTGGTGTCTTTAAATCAGTTGTCGAAGCCAAAGGAAGTATCAAAGCCATTGTTATACCAGATTTTGCCCATATCACCAGAAAACAAATCGATGCCTTTACTAACCTTGCGAAAAAGAACGGAGCCAAAGGGCTTGTAGTCTTAAAGGCCGTGGATCAGGATTTGACCGGTTCGGCTCGTAAATTCTTATCAGATGACGAAGTAAAAGCATTATACGAAACTTTAAATCTAAAGGATCAGGATTGTGTATTTATCGTTAGTGATACATGGTCTAGAACTTGTAATGTTCTTGGTGCCCTGCGTAATGAAATTGGTATACAGCTTGGATTAAAGAAAAAGAATGAATTTTCATTCTTGTGGGTTACGGAATTTCCAATGTTTGAATATTCAGAAGAGTTAGGGCGTTATCAGGCACTTCATCATCCATTTACACAGCCAATGGAAGAAGATATTTCCTTACTGGATACCGATATTGAAGCGGTTCGTGCCAATGCGTATGATATCGTTTTAAATGGATATGAATTGGGCGGAGGAAGTCTTCGTATCTACGATAATAAGCTGCAGGAGAAAATCTTTGAGTTGTTAGGCTTTAGTGATCAACAGATCAAAGATAAATTCGGCTTCTTTATCGATGCCTTCCAATATGGTACACCACCACATGGAGGATTGGCCTTTGGTTTGGATCGTATTGCCATGATTTTAACAGAAAGTGATTCGATTCGTGATGTTATCGCATTCCCGAAAAATGCCAATGCAAAATGTCCGATGTCCAAAGCACCGACACCGGTTGATCGGGCACAGTTAAAAGAGTTGCACATTCAGATTACAGAAAAAGAGAAAGTCGAAGACTAATTTTCAATTCAGGGACACAACCATGAAATGCATGGTAAGTGTCCTTTTATTGTTTATTTCTTGTAGAGCAAATGTTATTGCATATATAAGATAAACGATTGTTTTTGATTTTTACAAAATCCGTTTCCTTAAGAATGAAATGTATATTCGATTCACTTGGTAGTTCAACTATAAAAACAATCATTTTTGTCGGCAAAAAAGGAATAAACATAGCTATTCTAAAATGTCAAGACTTGCTTTATTTGTCAAAGTCGGCTATGATGAAACTGCCCAAGGACAACGCATTTTTCCTACACTTTGAGATAAGGGAGACCGGACGTTGTTATTTTGTGTTGAAGACCCGCTACGAGTGGGGATCCTAAGACTTAACACAGGTCACCCACCTGTACACACAGGGAAAGATCTCAGCTCCTTGGGACTTTTTTATAAAACAAGGGATAGATTAAATACAGGGGACTATATGACATAAATGATGTCGAATTATGATTTATACTGAAATCATAGAAAGAAGGTATATTCATGAGTGAAATTTTTACCTGTATGATGATCGATCCCTATTTTTGTATCTTAGCCATCCTGCAGTTCGTATCCTGGATTGGCTTTGGAGCAGCTACGATATGGGGCATACATAAAGTATTGTTTGATAGAAAAGATGAGTGTTATGAATAGAAAAGAAGAATTTATTGAAACTTATAAAAAATATATTCAACGGGATGGATCCCAAGAGTTTTTAGACTATTTATGCAGCGCAAAATCTGATTTTTTCACAGCGCCGGCCAGTACTCGCTTTCATGGCAATTATCCCGGCGGCCTGGTCGATCATAGCCTGCACGTATTTAGCTGTTTAAAAGATTATTTAAGCCGAAACCGGGTCAAAGACGTTTATGGTATGGAGTATAGTGATGAATCGATTGCGATTGTCAGCTTGCTTCATGATGTCTGCAAGATCAATGTCTATAAAGAAAGCGTTCGCAATAAAAAAGTCAATGGGGAATGGGTACAGGTTCCTTTCTATGAATTTGATGACAAGATGCCTTACGGTCATGGTGAAAAAAGCGTATATATGATCACGCCATTTATGAAACTGTCCCGGGAAGAAGCCTTTGCGATTCGATATCATATGGGCTTTTCCAATGACGATCCGGCTAAAAATGTCGGCTATACCTTTGAGCATTTTCCATTGGCCTTTGCCTTGAGTACGGCGGATATGGAAGCTACGTATTTCTGTGATGAACAACAATAAGAAAACCGGCTAGCTGCCGGTTTTGTCTTTTTCCCATAAAGAAACTTGCTCTAAGTTGGATAAGGCATGCAGGAAGTTATCCTGTGCCTGTGGATATTTTCGATAAAATTGATGGAGCAGTTCTTTCATTTCCTGACGTTGGGTCACTCCATCATTAGGACAGACTCGCCGTACAGCCGGAATTTCATTATTTTTACAAATATCAATGATTTCCTGTTCTTTTAAATAGATCATCGGTCGAATCATAAACATATCCATTCGTGACATATACTGTTTTGGTTGAAAAGTGGCAATCTTTGAGCCGTGTACCATATTCAACAATAAGGTTTCAATCGCATCATCACCATGATGTCCCAAGGCAATTTTATTGCAGCCAAGCTCTTTGGCCTTATCGAACAATACGCCTTTTTTTAATGTTGAACAAAGGGAGCATTGAATCTTTCCTTTATTGTTGGGATGTAATTTAAGAATATCAAAAATCTTTGTCTTTTCGATATGAAGATCAAGATTATACTGCTTGGCAAAATCCTTCATCTTTTCATGCTCAAAGTCTTCAAAACCTACATCAACATGAATTCCGCAAAGTGAAAAGGGATGAGGGGCAAATTTTTGATACATCGATAAGGCGACAAACAACAACATGCTGTCTTTTCCACCGCTGAGGGCCACACAAATCTTATCGTTGTCTTCTATCAAACCAAAGTCTTGATCCGCTTTGCGGATCGCACGTAACACAGACTGAATTTTCATAAAGTTTTCCTTTCTTTCTTTGGCATTATATCATTTGCATAACAATTTAAAAATAAGTACAATGGACTAAGGTGATGAAATGGATGGAATTTTGATCGTAAATAAACACGCAGGCATGACAAGCCATGATGTGGTCAATCGTTTACGTAAAATTTTAAAAACAAAAAAAATTGGTCATACAGGAACCTTAGATCCACAGGCTACCGGTGTTTTAGTGGTGCTGGTAGGAAAAGCTTGTAAGATATTACAATTTTTAAAAGATACTGATAAAACGTATCGAGCCGGTATTCAACTGGGATATGCAACGGATACCATGGATATATTTGGAAATATCACACAGGAAAAAGAAGTGAACTTAGACTTTGATTTTGAAGAAGTATTGAAAACCTTTCAAGGCAAGATTTCTCAGCTTGTACCGATGACATCCGCAAAGAAGATCCATGGCAAAAAACTGATGGAATATCAAAGACAAAATATTGAGATCGAACCAATTTATCAGGATGTCGAAATATATTCGATTCGTGCTTTAAATGTGCAAGATCTAACTTTTGAAGTGCATTGTTCCAGCGGTACTTATGTTCGAAGCATTTGTTATGAATTTGCGAAAAAGACAAACAATGAAGGGTGTATGAAAAGCCTGGAGCGCATACGTGTGGGTCGTTTTTCCATTGAGCAGGCACAAAGTTTGGAAGAAATCGAAGCCTTGCCCCATTTTTATCCGATCGAGGATTTGCTTTCCCACATTCCACGCATGGATATGGACGATGTACAAGATGTGCTGCATGGTAAAAAGCTATGCATTTCTAATCAAACATCGGATCTGGTTTGTATCTATCATCAACAAAAGCCGCTTGCCATCTATGAAAGAGTCGATGGTGATTTATATGCATCTAAAAGGGGGTTATGGTAATGCAGGTATATACGATTGATCATAACGCATTACCACGCTTGGAAGATAGCGTTGCCTGCATCGGTTTTTTCGATGGCTTTCATAAAGGCCATCAAGCTTTGGTAAAGACTTGTAAACAAGAGGCAAAAAAGCGGGGACTGTTAAGTGCCATCATTACCTTTGATCCCGATCCCTGGGTGTTATTTCATCCTACGCGAGTCATTGAACATATCACGCCTTTAGAGGATAAAATCGAACTGGCTGGCCATATGGGTATTGATGCTTTTTATATTCTGAAGTTTACCAGAGATTTTGCTTCATTAGATACATCGCAGTTTCATGCACTTCTTTCCAATCTGCATATTAAATCACTGGTCTGTGGTTTTGATTTTCGATATGCAATCAAGAATGAAGGAAATACTGAGACGCTTCTAAAACAAGATCTTTTTTCCGTTCATGTGGTTGATGCGATCTTAGATCCGATCGAAAAGATTTCCAGCACGCGCATTGAAACTGCCTTAAAGGAGGGAAGAGTATTCGATGCGGCCCAAATGCTGGGCTATGGGTACTCGATAGATGGAATAGTTGAACATGGCTATCATCGTGGTACTTCTTTACTGCAGATTCCGACGGCCAATTTAAAGCTGTCCAGAGAATTTATCGTACCTTTCGGCGGCGTCTATGCAGGCCTTAGCCACTATAAAGGCATGCTTTATCCAACTATGATCAATATTGGCACCAATCCAACATTTAAAAATAAAAATATGAGTATAGAAGCCCATCTGATTTCCTTTCATGGTGATTTATATGGACAAACATTGCGACTTTTCTTTATTGACCGCATTCGTCCGGAACAGCGCTTTGATGGAATTGATGCACTAAAAAGCCAGCTTCACCATGATATTGATGAAACATTGTCTTTGTTGCAGAAACGGAAAGAGCTTGTCGAAAATACTTATCGGCTTTGGGGATAAAGGACTTTCAGTAATGCTTGAATTTTGGTATAATTGTTGATAGAAATGAGGGTGATTGATATGGCACAAGAATATATCACATTAGAAAACAGCAGTAATCTGGGAACTGTACGTTTAAATAAAAGTGTTTTTACTTCGATTGCGTTAAATGTGATTGAAGAGGATGAAAACGTAAAGCTGGCTGAAACGACACGCTTGCGTAATTCCAATACACTGTCTTCGGAAATTCATGATAATCAATTGACAATGAACATTCCTGTTCAAATTAACTACAAGGCAAACGTTTCTGATGTTTGCGCCAATCTTCAACACAAGATCTTTGAAAGTATTTCTTATATGACCGGTTTACAGCCTTCCTCGATTGAGGTACAGGTTGTCGGATTTATCTTTTAAGGAATCTTCGGATTCCTTTTTTTAAAAAGAAAGGAGCACTATGGCAGTATCGTTTGATGAATATCTTGTAGTGGGAATATCCAGCCGTGCTTTGTTCAATCTGGAAAAGGAGAACGAGGTCTTTGAAGCACAGGGGCTGGATGCATATCGTGAATATCAATTATCCCATGAGGATGAGATTTTAGAGCCGGGGACGGGC
Organism: Faecalicoccus sp. LCP19S3_E2; assembly: GCF_052121255.1. Taxonomy (NCBI): domain Bacteria; kingdom Bacillati; phylum Bacillota; class Erysipelotrichia; order Erysipelotrichales; family Erysipelotrichaceae; genus Faecalicoccus; species Faecalicoccus sp. LCP19S3_E2. The sequence goes on from NZ_JBQKEP010000003.1 coordinate 199,471, forward strand.
TTCACATTAGTTAATAATTTACTATCGATCAATGAAAAAACCGGCAAAAAACTGGTGGAAGTCATCGTTATGTCCAGAAACTCGGCTGAGACATCGTTACGAATCATTAATTCTTTAGATCATTATGGTTTAGATATCAATCGTATGGCAATGAGTGGTGGGGAGAATATTTCGCGTTACTTAAAGGCCTTTGGTGTGGATTTGTTTTTATCCTCCAATGAGTTTGATGTCAGTGATGCGATCAACAATGGCTTTGCGGCCGGCCTTGTCTATAACACGGACCAAATCTATCGTACCGATAATGATCAGATTCGTATTGCCTTTGATGCCGATGCGGTTTTGTTTTCGGCGGAAAGTGAAAAGATCTTTCAGGAAAAAGGATTAGATGCGTTTGTGAAAAACGAGATAGAAAATCAGGATCGGGCCTTAAAGAAAGGGCCTTTGGCAAAATTCTTATTGTGTCTTGCCAATCTGCAACAAAACACAAGGGAATATCAACTGATTCGTACTGCTATTGTAACCTCAAGAGATAAAAACAGTGGAAGACGTGTGTTGAAAACATTACGAAAATGGAATATTGATGTAGATGAAGTCTTCTTCTTACAAGGTGCCAATAAAGCAACTATCTTAAAAAGCTTTGGCGCTAATATCTTTTTTGATGATCAAGATGTACATGGGCTTCCGGCCAGTGAAGTTGTACCGAGCGCCAGAGTGCCCTATAAGAAAGGACAGGAACCGAAATGAATCGACATGAACAACGAGTAATTGCTTTAGAAACTATTTATCAAAATCTTCTTTTAAAAAAGGATATCCGGAAAGCTTTGTTTGAGTGTACGCACGGACAAAATGAGATCGATCCTTTTTTATACACTTTGACCATTGATTTGATGGATAAAAAAACGGCCTATCGCAAGGATATCGAATCTCGCCTGCGGGATGACTGGGCCTTTGATCGATTGAGTCTTCTGGAACAAACGATCTTGTTGATGGCCTATCAGGAATTCTATGTGATCCAGACACCAAAAGCTGTTGTCATCGATGAAGCTATCAATCTGGCTAAAGCGTATTGTGATGATTCCAGTTATAAACTGATCAACGGAATCTTGGATCAGCTATGAAAGAAGAACGCGTTGTCCTTGTTTCCTCGGTGTTGCAGCGAATCAAAGTCATCTTAACACAAACCTTTGATTTCTCAACCGTATGGATTCAGGGAGAAATCAGCAATCTGACAAAGCATCGTTCTGGACATTATTATTTTTCCTTAAAAGATTCCCGTGGAGAAATGAGCTGTGTCATGTTTTCTACCTATGTCAAACATCTGGATTTTTCATTGGAAGAGGGCATGAATGTACAAGTACAGGGAAGTGTCAATGTTTATGAAGTGCGAGGCTCCTTACAACTTTATGTCAAGCGTATTCGACAAGATGGAATGGGCGCTTTGTTTTTAGAATACCAGAAGCGCTATAAACGATTGTTGGAAGAAGGATATTTTGATCAAAGTCATAAAAAAGAAAAACCGGAATGGTTTGAACATGTAGCCATCATTACGGCTAAAGAAGGAGCCGCCTTGCAGGATGCACTTAAGACGATCCAAAGACGATGGCCGATGTTGAAGGCAACGTTGTATCCGGCTTATGTACAGGGAAAATTGGCTCCGGCTTCCTTGATCAAACAAATACAAAAGGCGGATCAAAAAGGGTATGATGCTTTACTCATCATTCGTGGTGGGGGAAGCTTTGAGGATTTATTTTGTTTTAATGATGAAGAACTTGTCAAAACTCTCTATCAGTGTAAAACCTATACGGTCAGTGGAGTAGGACACGAAGTGGATACGACTTTATGTGATTTGGTTTGTGATCATCGTGCAGTAACTCCCACAGCAGCGGCACAATGGATAACACCCGATCAACATGAAATTATTGAACAGTTAACCTTGAAAACCAAACAGCTGGAGCTATCCATGAAACATATCTTTGAACGTTATCGGCAACAATATCAACTGCTTCAACAAAATCCATATTTAAAAGAACCACTTTCCTGGGCCTATGAAAAACAGCTGAAACTGGATTCTATGCACCAGGCTTTGGAACAAACGGCCTTGCAGTGGATTTCCAGAAAGGAAACCATTCGTCAACGAAAACAGGAAATGTCTTATCAACTTCAAAAGAAGATGGAATTCGCTTTAACTTCGATGCAGTATAAAGAGCATCAGTTAGAAGAGCGCATGCATCAATTTAAGCGTTCCAGAAAGCAGCAGTTGGAAAAGAATGCGGCATTATTGGACGCGTTTAGTCCTTTAAAGACATTATCCCGCGGTTATTCCATTGCGACAAGGGAAAACAACATTATCAAAAGTATACATCAGGTGCAAAAACAAGATGCGTTGCAGCTGCAGGTAGAGGATGGCTGTATTCATGTCAGCGTCACAGATAAGGAGGAAAAGGAGCTATGGCACAAAAAAAGTTAAAGTTTCAGGAAGCCATGAAACGATTGGATGAAATCGTAAATACGTTAAATCAAAATGATCTAGATTTAGAAGAGGCCATGTCACTCTTTGAAGAAGGATTAAAACTTTCCAAACAATGTTCAGATCAGTTAAAGACCTTTGAAGATCGAATGGATCAGTTGTTACACCAACAAGAGGAGACAAACGATGAACAATAAAGAGTTTGAAGACTACTTACGCCAACAAGCTACTGCTGGTCTTCCTTCACGTACCAAAGAAGCGATGACCTATTCATTGATGAATGGGGGAAAACGTATTCGTCCGCTGATCTTATTTAGTCTTTTAAAAGACTATGGATTTAAGGAACAGCTGGGCTATCCCTGCGGCTGTGCCATTGAGATGATTCACACCTACTCTTTGATTCATGATGATCTGCCTTGTATGGATGATGATGATCTGCGACGGGGAAAACCAAGCTGCCATAAAGCTTATGATGAGGCAACTGCGGTTTTAGCCGGTGATGCGCTTTTAACTAGAGCGTTTCAAGTCGTATTGGAATCTCAGTGCTCATCAGAAAAGCAATGTGCTCTGGTTTCTAACCTCAGTGAATATGCCGGAATTGATGGAATGATCTATGGACAAGATTTGGATATGAAGGCAGAAACGCTGACCGATGCGCATTTTGAAGAGCTTCAGGAAATTGAAGTGTATAAAACTGCCAAGCTGTTGACATTGCCTATGGTATGTGCGGCGATTTTGGCGGATCAAAAACAGGATATACCGGTTTTAAAAGAAATTGGAGTGCATCTAGGTATCCAATTTCAGGTACAGGATGATATTTTAGATGTGACAAGCTCTGCCCAGGCTTTAGGTAAATCGACCAGTGATGCGCAAAATAATAAATTGACAGCGGTATCGCTATTAGGATTAGAGGAATCACAAAACTTAGTGGCAAAGCTGGATCAACAAATCCAAAGTTTGTTAAATGATTTATCGACATCGACACCATCCTTTCAGAAAATCTTAGATTTTTTAATTCATCGAACCTGTTAAAAGAAAAGAGGTAAAAAGCTATGCGTCTATACGATATTGAATCACCGGATCAGATTCGATCTTTGACAATACCACAATTAAATGCTTTGGCCGAGGACATTCGTCATTTTTTGATTCATTCGATTTCGAAGACCGGCGGCCATTTATCCAGCAATTTAGGTATCGTAGAGACAACGATTGCCATGCATTATGTATTTCACGGACCACAGGATAAAATGATCTTTGACGTGGGGCATCAAGCCTATGTACATAAGATTTTGACCGGACGATCGACTTTATTTCCTACACTTCGTCAATTAGATGGACTTTCTGGGTTTCAAAAGCGCAAGGAAAGTGTTTATGACTGTTGGGAAGCCGGGCATTCCTCGACATCTTTAAGTGCGGCTTTAGGCTATGCAGCGGCAAGAGATATCTTACATCAGGATTATAATGTCGTAGCATTGATTGGAGATGGAGCGATTACCAGTGGTATGAGCATGGAGGCTTTAAATGATATCGGCGCACAAAAGCGAAAAATGATCATTATTTTTAATGACAATAATATGTCCATATCCAAAAATCATGGTGGCATGGAAAAACGGATCACCTCGATCCGCAGCTCACGTGTTTATCGAAATGTAAAACAGGATGTAAAGGGAAGTCTGGATCATAATAAATTCGGGACAGAAACCTTAAAGTTTATGACGGCTTTTCGAGATCGCTTAAAAAAAGGGTTGATCGATGCTCCTTTATTTGAAGAATTTAACTTAGACTATATGGGACCGGTCAATGGGCATAATATTGCCGAATTGATCAAGGTTTTTGAAACTGCCAAAGAACATGATGGACCGATTGTTGTGCATGTTCGAACAAAAAAAGGAAAAGGATATAGCTTTGCCGAACAAGATACGGTGGGAAAATGGCATGGTGTATCGCCATTTAATATTGCGACCGGACAGTCCTTGATGAAGCTGCCGCCAAATGAAAAAAGCTGGTCACAGATCATCAGCGATGCCTTGATACAGCTTGCCAAAAAGGATCCAAAGATCGTTGCGATCACACCGGCTATGGCACAGGGAAGCAAGCTGATGAAGTTTGCGAAGATGTTTCCTGATCGATTCTTTGACTGTGGTATTGCCGAACAACATGCGATCACGATGGCTTGCGGTATGTCCTTAGGCGGACTTCATCCTTTTGTCAGTGTGTATTCCTCTTTTCTTCAGCGAGCTTATGATCAGATGAACCATGATCTGGCGCGTATGAATCTTCCGGTTGTTGTAGGTATTGATCGTGCCGGTCTTGTCGGTGATGACGGGGAGACCCATCAGGGCGTTTTTGATATTGCGATGTTACGAAGCATTCCTAATCTGATTCTTTCGCAGCCAAAAGATGCCAAAGAAGCGTATGATCTTATATATACTGCTTTTACATCCGGTAAACCTTTCTGTATTCGCTATCCACGTGGACAGGCCATTGTCCCCGAAACGATCGCTTTTGATTCGATTCCGATTGGCTCATGGACTAAGAAACAGTTTGGTTTACAACCAAAGGGAATCATTATTGCCTATGGACCGGATGTAGAGCGCATAGAGCATACGGTGCAGGAAAATGAATATGAGATGATCGTTGTCAATGCACGCTTCTTTAAGCCCATCGACGAACATCTTTTAACTTCTTTATTGAATTTGAATTTGCCAATCTATGTTTTTGAAACGGATGTAACGATAGGTGGCTTATCCAGTGCTATTCTGGAGTTTCAAAATCAATATAAAAATAAAATCCATATTTTAGGAATTTCCGATCATTTTGTCGAACATGGCTCGATTCGTGCATTACGCAAAAATGAGCATATCGATCTGGAGTCGTTGTTTAAGGAAATTGATGCTCATGGATAAGGTGCGTTTGGATGTGGCCTGTGTTGCGTTAGGAAAAACACGCACAAAAGCACAAGATCTGATCAAACAAGGTAAGGTCAATGTCAATGGGAAAGTGATTTTAAAGCCTAGTGCTCTGGTCTTAGAATCTGATACGATCGAAATTGATGATGCGGATACCTATGTTTCCAGAGGGGCTTATAAACTAAAAGGTTGTTTAGATTCTCTTGGTATTGATCTTAGAGATCAGGTCTGTTTGGATATTGGAGCCAGTACCGGTGGCTTTACTCAGGTTTGTCTGGAAAAAGGTGCAAAAAAAGTCTATGCCCTGGATGTTGGTCATTTACAACTGGATCGTTTATTAGATCGGGATGCCCGTGTGATCAAAATGGAGGGACGTAATGCTCGTTATATTGAAGACTCCTGGTTTGAAGATCCGATTAATTTTCTATGTATGGATGTCAGTTTTATCTCCTGTAAGACCATATTAGAGCCGGTATTTTCTAAACTAAAGCCTGAACATTGTGCTGTGTTGATCAAACCACAGTTTGAATGTGGCCCGCAGTACTTAAATACAAAAGGTGTTTTAAAAAGTGAAAAGATAAGAAATAAGATCGTGGAAGACATAAAACATTTTGTCTTACAAACATATCAAGATGTTGTCGTAGAAAAAAGCCAGATCCAGGGGCGTCACGGCAACCAGGAATATATGCTGTATGCGAAAGGAAGAAGGTGACAAAATGATCGAACAGGTTATGGTAAAGGATTACATTCTATTTGAATCGGCGTTGATTGATTTTAATACAGGCATGAGCGTTATAACCGGAGAAACCGGTGCCGGAAAAAGCCTTTTGATCGATGCGATCGGTTACCTGATGGGAAATCGTATTCAAGGGAATATCATCCGCAAGGGAAAAGAAAAATGTATCCTACAGATGGTTTTAAGCAAGCCTTCTCCAGCCGTTTGCCAACAGCTGGAAGACAATGGTTTTGAAGTCGATGATGTTTTGATCATCCAAAGAACCATCAACCAGCAACAAAAGAGCACGATTCGTATTAACCAGCAGATCACAACCAATCATTTTGTCCGCCAGATCGTTTCTCAAATCGTTGATATTCATTCGCAACAAGATACCTTTTATTTAATGGATTCGTCCGTTCAACTGGATTTGTTGGATCAATATGCACAGACACTTGATTTAAGAAAAAAGACAAAAGAAGCTTATCATCTCTATCATCAGGCTTTACAGACATATTCTGATACCAAGGAAAAACAGTTGAGTGCAGATCAATTAGACCTTTATACAGCACAACTCAATGAAATTGAAGAAATCTGGATGCCGCAGGAAGAATATGATCAGCTGCAAAATAAGATTCAAGAACAATCGCGTGCTCAAAAAACAATTGAAGATTTATCCGAGTGCATTTATCTATTGGATCATGAGAATGGTTTAAGCGATCAACTTTACACATTCTATAAAAAGCTGCAGTCAATCCAGACATTTGCTGATTCCGAAAGCTATATTCACGATGCGTACTATCAAGTTATGGAAATATCAGAACAGCTAAAAAAAGAGAAAGATCGTATCTTGCAGGATGCGGAAAATCTGGATCAGTTACAAGACCAGCAGTATCGATTAAAAAAGGCTATTCGAAAATATGGCGGTTCTTTAGATGCCATGGCGCAAAGAAAACAGGAAATCATGGATCAGATCGATCTGATTTTGCATCGTGAGGATCTCTTAGAAAAGTTGAAGAAAGATTTGGATGCGAAAAAGGAAGCTTACGATACGCTTGCGTTGGAACTGTCACAAAAGCGACAATGTGTCTTTAAGAAACTAAGTACATCCTTAGAAACACATTTCAAAGATTTAATGTTGGAACATGCTCGTTTTCAGGTGGCTTGCAATCCCAAACCAGCCGGTGCTACGGGAATCGATGATATCGAATTTCAGGTCTCTATGAATCCCGGACAACCATTTACTTCTTTAAAACAGTCGGCATCCGGCGGAGAGCTTTCTCGTTTGATGTTGGCATTAAAAGTGGTCTTTCATTCCAAAGAAGATACGCAGACACTGATCTTTGATGAAATCGATACCGGTGTCAGCGGGAAGGTTGCCTTTAAGATGGGAGAAAAGATGCATGCCTTATCAAAACAATATCAGGTTCTTTGTATCACACATTTAGCCAGTGTTGCGGCCTGGGCCGATACGCATTATCGTGTAGTAAAAGAAGTGGTTGGACAAGAAAGTCAGACAAAAGTGGAGTCATTAAATGCTTCTCAAACGATTGACGAACTGGCGATGATGACAAGCGGACAGATCAGCTCTCGTTCTCAAAATGCGGCTTTGGAGTTAAAAGAGCGTATTCAGGAGATCCTGCATGGCTAGAGTGCTGTTTCATGTGGATTTGAATGCGTTTTTTGCCTCCTGTGAAGAGTTGAAAAATCCTTCCTTAAAAGGTAAGCCTATGGCGGTTGGTTCACTTTCCAAGCGAGGTGTATTATCTACGGCCAATTATGCAGCCAGAAAAGAAGGTGTGCATTCAGCTATGCCGGTCTATGAAGCTTTACGAAAGTGTCCTTCTTTGATCATCGTTCAGGGAGATTATCAATACTATCGATCGGTCAGCGCTCAGTTTTTTGAGTTTTTACGTCAATACACGACGCTTTTAGAACCTTGTAGTATTGATGAATGTTTTATGGATGTGACCGACGCTATTGCACGTTATAAGCGCCCTTTGGATTTAGCTTTTGAAATTCAGGATGAATTGATTGAGCGCCTGGGATTGAGTGTGTCTATCGGTGTCGCACCGACTCGTTTTCTGGCAAAAATGGCCAGTGATATGAAAAAGCCAAGAGGTATTACGGTTTTAAGAAAGGCCGAAATCGAACAAAAACTTTATCCTTTGCCCATCGAAGCTATTGTCGGATTAGGCAAGAAAACTGTTCCTTTTTTGAAGGAAAAGGGAATTACAACAATTGGTGAACTTGCTGATAAGAAAAACGAGAGTCTGGTTCTTCAAATTCTGGGAAGAAACGGTTATGCGCTTTTACAAAAGGTACATGGACAAAGCAGCGATCAATTACAAGTTTCCAGTACACGTAAAAGCATTTCTCTTTCCAGAACCTATGAACAAGATTTTTATACGATGGATGAAGTTTTGGTTCAGGCTCGTTATTTGACCCAGCATTTATGCGATAAAATGATACGAGAGCATCAGATGGGACAGCTTGTATCGGTATCCTTGCGTGATACGGAATTTCACAACATCGTTCGCTCCCAGAATTTAGGACAATATACCAATCAGTTTCCACTGATCTATCAGGCAGTATCCAATTTGATCGAAGAAAATTTTGAACCGATTGGATATCGTCATATCGGAATTCATGTCGGTTCGATCAAAGATCAGGAGAATATCCTGCATCAACCTTCCATTTTCGAAGTTCCGCAACATGATACAGACTGGATCTTAAACAAGCTGAATCGAAAAATGGATCAACAAGTATTTATGAAAGCGAGTGACCTTTTAAAAGATGGAAATCAACAAAAGTGACTTACGACTGGACTATTTCTTAGACAAAGAGCGTCCTTTATATCAACATCCAAAGCATTTTCACTTTAATACCGATACCAAATTATTAGCTAATTTCTGTACGATTCGAAAAGGAGAACGAATTTTAGATATCGGCTGTAATAATGGCGCTTTATTATATGCGTGTGATCAATATGATGTAAAAGAGCTTGTTGGTGTTGAGGTTTTTGACGAAGCGTGTCTGGTTGCACGATATAATGTTGAGCATTTTTTCAAGCATCCAACCAAGATCGTATGTTGTAGAGTGCAGGAATATCAGGATGAACCTTTTGATGTGATCGTATCCAATCCACCATATTTTAAGGTTGATGCGACCCATCCTGATATTTCCATGGATCCCAGACAAAATGGACGTGTAGAAGTGCATTTGACTTTAGAAGAGTTGATTAGAAATGCTTCTCGTCTTTTAAAAAGTAACGGGCGTTTTTATTTTGTCCATCGTCCAAATCGCTTCAATGATATCTGCAAGGTTTTATATAAGTATCATTTTCAAATACAAAGCATGCAGGTGGCATACGATCAAAATGTGGCGAAGTCTTTACTGATGGAAGCACGAAAAGAATCGGGATGCGACTGCAAGATACTTCAACCTTATTTTATAAAGTGATAAGATAGTACTATGAATATCAGGGAAGCGTATGATGACTACATCATGCAACTAAAAGTGATTGAAAATAAGTCTTTGAATACGATAGAGAGCTATCAGAGAAATTTGAATGTCTATTTAAAGTATTTAAATGATCATGCAATTACGGATATGGAACAAATTCATGTACAAATCGTAGAAAACTTTTTGATGACGTATATGGATACACATGCGGCGGCAAGTGGGAATCAGATGCTGTCGTGTATCAAGGGCTTTCATGCTTATACGGTATTGAATCATCCAACGATCAAGGATCCGGCTGTTTCGATCCGTGGCTTTCAACAAAGTAAGCATTTACCGGTTTACTGTACCAAACAAGATTTAGAAACGCTTTTTGCCTCTTTTGATCAAAGCGATAAAGGCATTTATGAAAAAACAATCCTGGAGGTACTCTATGGCTGTGGACTTCGTGTCAGTGAACTTTGTACCCTTACGACCAATCAGATTCATTATGATCAAAAGATCCTGCGAATTCACGGAAAAGGGGATAAAGAAAGAATTGTTCCGATGGCCAAAGTTTGTATCGATCAGATGAAACTTTATCAAAATCTTGTACGAAGACAATGGCTAACGAATCGAACCGCACTTTTTTTTATCAATGCTAAAGGAAGAGCTTGCAGCCGACAGTATGTTCATACGCTGATCAAACGAAAAGTGCAAGAATGTGGTTTAGATCCACGTATCTCGGCTCATAGTCTTCGTCATAGCTTTGCGACTCACCTTTTAGAAGGAGAGAGTGACTTACGCATTGTACAGGAACTTTTAGGGCACAGTGATATTCAAACTACACAAATCTATACGCACATTCAAAATCAAAGATTGACAAAAGCGTATGATACGTATTTTAATGGGTTAAGTAAAACAAAGGAGGAGAATTGATATGTCTTGTGAAGGATGTCCAAGTAAAGGAAATTGTGGAAAAGATCAATCTACTTGCGGGGTAGAAAACAATCCCAACAATCATATAAAAAATATCGTAGCGATCATGTCCGGAAAAGGTGGAGTTGGTAAATCTACGATTACGGTTATGGTAGCTAAGGCTCTTGCGAAAAAAGGGTATAAAGTAGGAATCATGGATGCCGACATTACCGGTCCAAGCATTCCACGTTTATTCGCCGCGGAGAATGAACAGGCTTATGCGACAAAAGAAAACTATATCATTCCGGTGGAAGTTGCCGCCGGAATCAAGATCATGTCCTTAAACTTCTTGATGAAGAATGAAAGCGACCCGGTAATCTGGCGTGGTCCAGTGATTGCCGGTGTAGTCAAACAGTTCTATACGGATGTATTATGGGGCGATCTGGATGTGTTATTGATCGATATGCCGCCGGGAACTGGTGATGTTGCCTTGACAATCATGCAGTCGCTACCGGTATCCGGTGTACTGATGGTATCTACACCACAGCCTATGGTTTCTATGATCGTAGCAAAAGCCATTCACATGTGCGAACAAATGCATGTACCGGTATATGGTGTCATCGAAAATATGGCTTATCTGGAATGTCCAAACTGTCAGGAAAAAATCGAATTCTATGATACGGCTCAGCTTCATCAGTTTTTTGAGGATACAAAGACTAAGCTTTATGGTACCTTGCCAATGTTGGATCTGATACGCGATCTGAACACCTATGCGCAATACAATGAAAACCAGAAAGAAATCGTTCATGATTTAATCGATTCGGCTGTCGATCAGCTGATTCAGGATATCGGATGTTAGAATATACTCTGATTCGTAAAAACAACAAAAATCTATATTTGAGGATTCGAGAGGGAAAAGTCGTAGTCACAGCACCTAAAAATGTGTCTAAAGCTTATGTGGATCAGTTTGTGTGTAAACATCGATCATGGATCGAACAACGTCTTACTACAAGTAAAAAGCCATTACAAAATTTAGATACGATTTATATATTTGGTAAACCTTATACCATTTGTTTTGATACTATTACTTCAAAGGATCCAACGATCATAAAATGTAGACCGGATATAAAATCCTTTCAAACATGCATTCGTTTGAAGATACAAGATATTTTCCTGCAACGCTTTCAAATGCATTGTGAGCGAATGCATATTGAAGGATTAAAGCTTCGTATCGGCTTCTTCAAAAGTAAATGGGGAAGCTTTCATCCGACAAAAAAAGAGGTTTCTTTGAATGGAAACCTTGCCTTTACGGATATAGAATGCTTAGATGCGATCATCATTCATGAACTTTGTCATGTTTCGTATCGAAATCATTCGTCTGCATTTTATAGAGAAGTTTTACATTGGATGCCAAATTATAAAGAGGTGCATAAACGATTAAACTCTTATGAAATGCCTACACTAAAAAAAGACGCTTAGCGTCTTATACGTTGATTTCAGCGTGTAAGCCTAATACGTCTTTTTCTTTTGTCAAAATTGGATCGATATGTTCGCCAAAGAATTCTTCCGTCTGTTGTACAGAACGACCAACAAACTTTGATGGATCCATGATCGAAAGAATTTGTTCTTTTGTCATACCAAATTTAGGATCACCTGCGATACGATCAATCAAATCGTTTGGTTTTCCTTCTTCTTTGACAACTTTTCCGGCTGCCATAGAATGTTGACGAATCAATTCATGAAGTTCCTGACGATCGCCACCGGCTTTGACCGCATCCATCATGATATTTTCGGTAGCCATGAAAGGAAGCTCTTTTTGAAGATTGGCTTCGATGACTTTTGGATACACAACCAAACCATCTGTGATGTTTAAGTACAAATCCAGGATGCCATCAGTAGCTAAGAAGGCTTCCGCAATGCTGATACGTTTATTGGCGGAATCATCCAAGGTTCTTTCAAACCATTGCGTGCTGGCAGTAATGGCCGGGTTTAACGCATCACACATGACATAGTTGCTTAAAGCGGCAATACGTTCAGAACGCATAGGATTGCGCTTATAAGCCATGGCACTGGAACCAATCTGACCTTTTTCAAAAGGTTCCTCAATTTCTTTCATATGCTGCAGCAGGCGAATATCGTTGCTGAACTTATGTGCACTTTGTGCGATGCCCACCAGAACACTTAAAACCTGCGTATCATATTTTCGTGTATAAGTCTGTCCGGAAACAGGGAAGTAAGCATCGTAACCAAGCTTTTCACAAATCTTGGCATCCAGAGCTTTTACTTTATCGGTATCGCCTTCAAAAAGCTCCATAAAGCTTGCCTGTGTGCCGGTAGTTCCTTTACATCCTAAAAGTTTTTTATTTTTCAAGAGATGTTCGATCTCCAGATAATCCATATACAAATCTTGCGCCCATAAGCTGGCTCGCTTACCAACGGTAGTTGGCTGGGCCGGTTGAAAATGCGTGAAAGCTAAACAAGGCATATCCTTATACTTTAACGCAAATGTTTTTAATTCAGCCAAAATGTTTACGATCTTGGTCTGAACTAAACGCAAAGCTTCATGCATGATGATCAGATCGGTATTATCGCCGACATAACAGGAAGTAGCACCTAAATGAATGATTCCTTTTGCCTTAGGGCATTGTTGCCCATAAGCATAAACGTGAGACATTACATCATGACGCACGATCTTTTCACGCTCTTTCGCAACATCGTAATTGATATCATCTTTATGGGCAATCAGTTCGTCGATCTGCTCATCAGTGATATCCAAACCGAGTTCTTTTTCACTTTGTGCAAGTGCAATCCAGAGCTTTCTCCATGTCTTGAATTTTTTATTGTTGGAGAAAATAGCCTGCATTTCTTTTGAGGCATATCTCTGAGAAAGAGGAGACTGATAAAATTCATTCATTCTATTCACCAAACCCCATTCGTTTAAAGACTTCCTGATAAGCGCCTTCCGGATCCCCTAAATCACGACGGAATGTGTCTTTATCCAAATGTTTACCTGTTTTCATATCCCAATAGCGACATGTATCTGGACTGATTTCATCCGCAAGAACAATTTGTCCATCGCTTGTTTTTCCAAATTCCAGTTTAAAGTCAATCAGTTCGATGCCAATCTGGGCGAAGAAATCTTTAAGTACATCATTCACTATAAAGGCATATTTTGTGATCGTATCGATTTCTTCCTGTGTGGCAGCGCCGATAGCTCTGGCCATATAAGAGTTGATTAGTGGATCTCCTAAATCATCATCTTTATAGCTGAATTCCAAAGTAGAGCATTTTAATTCAGTTCCTTCCGGAATTCCTAAGCGTTTAGAAAAGCTTCCGGCTGCCTTATTACGAATGATCACCTCCAATGGAATGATCGAAACACGTTTTACCACTGTACGACGATCATCCAGCTCTTCTACAAAGTGTGTAGGTACACCTTTTTCTTCCAAAACCTTCATCAAGTAGTTTGTCATGCGGTTGTTGATGGCACCTTTTCCAACGATCGTACCTTTCTTTTGACCGTTAAATGCTGTCGCATCATCTTTGTAGTCAACGATCACACAGTTTGGATCGTCTGTGGCATAGACTTTTTTGGCCTTACCTTCGTAAATCATGTCCATTTGTTTCATGTCATTATCCTCCATCTGTAACAGTACTATTATACTTTAGTGATATAGGCAATTCAATGTCAATTTCCCAACGTTTCACTTTTTTAGAGAGCTATTTTCTTGAACAAGAAACACTTTTGAACATGAAATCTGTCTGGAGAAAAAGGTATTCTATAGATACTGCTAGACACATATTGTATAATAGGGGATGGGAGCGTGAAGTATGAAAACATTATCGATAGTATCGACAAAATTAAGTGCCTTTCTTTTACGATTGATTGGCCGTGGTGGTTCTTTACCAGGCTCAATCGGTTTAAAAATAGATTCAAATATTTTATCTAAATTATCCTTTTCCGGCCCTATCATTCTTGTCACCGGAACAAACGGAAAAACAAGTACCGCCAATATGATTGCCGATGTTTTATCAACAGCCGGATACGATGTGATTTCCAATCGAAAAGGCGATAATTTAAAAGCCGGTATCGTAACTACCTTATTGACACAGGCAACACTTACAGGAAAAGTTAAAGCCACCGCCTGTGTTCTGGAAGTTGATGAATTAAACATTCGACATATTTTACCGGCAATACCGGTTACGGCCCTGGTTGTAAATAACTTTTTCAGAGATCAGTTAGATCGTGCCAGAGAAATGGAGCAGTTGATTCATTCCATTGAAAATGTACTGCCTGAGTATGATAAAGAATTGATTTTGAACGGAAATGATCCTAATGTACTACGTTTAGCACTTTGTGCACCAAAAGCGCATTGTACATATTTTGGAATTGACAAAAATCAATATTCTGTGGCATCCACTAAAGAAGCCAGCGAAGGAAAATTCTGTCCAAAATGTGGTCATAAACTGGAATATGAGTATTATCAGTATTCACATATCGGTTCTTTCCACTGTTCAAATTGTGATTTTAAAACACCATCACTGGATGTTTGTTTACAAAATATTGATCTGGAAAAAGAAACATTTGTGTACGACAATCAAACCATACATTCACCATATGAAGGGATGTATTCCATGTATAATTGTGCTGCCGTGATTGCCCTTGCGCAGTTTTTACACATTGATATAAAATATGTCTTATATGTCTTTCAACATGCGCCGCAGCCAAAGGGAAGAAATGAGCATTTCAAGAAAGAGCAAAAGGAATGTATTTTGAATTTGATCAAAAATCCAACCGGTGCCAATGAAGTCATGAAAGTTATTGATAAGGACGAAGACGATAAGGTTGTCTGTATCGTTTTAAACGATCATGAGCAGGATGGTACGGATGTCAGCTGGATCTACGATACTTTCTTTGAAAAGGTTTGTAAGCCTTCGACAAAAAAAGTCGTTTGTACAGGAACCAGAGCCTATGATATGGCTTTGCGCATCTATTATGAAAACTATAAAGGACCGATTGAGATTGCCGAATCGATCGAGCAAGCTATTCATTCCTCTCTTTCTGACGGTTTAAAATGTTATGCGATTGCGACATATACGGCCTTATTGCCAACACGAAATGCCATAGTAAAGGAGATGTCAAAATGAGCCACTCAATAAAAGTATGTTGGATGTATCATGACATCATGGATCTTTACGGAGACAAAGGAAACATGATGGTCTTACAAAAGCGATGTGAAGATCGCCAGATTGATTTTCACCTGGAAACTTGTGCTATCGGTGAAAAGAAAGATCTTTCTTCGTTTGATCTGGTATTTTTAGGTGGCGGCGCCGATAAAGAACAAATCAGTTTAATTCCTGATTTATTAAAACGTAAAGAAAACATCCAGAAAGCCATGGATGAAAACACCTTTATTTTATTGATCTGTGGCGGTTATCAGCTCTTTGGTCAATACTATATTGCCGCCGATGGATCTCGTATTGAAGGTCTTAAATTTTATAATTATTATACGGATACCGGAAAGCAGGGAACTCGTTGTATCGGAAACATCATCATTGATGCAAAATTAGATGAACTTCACACAAAGATCATTGGCTTTGAAAACCATGGCGGGCAAACATTACATGTTACACATCCACTTGGTAAAGTCTTACATGGGTTTGGTAATGCCTTTGATGCCGGCTATGAAGGATTTTATGATGGGAAAATTCTGGGTACTTATCTGCATGGACCGTTATTGCCTAAAAATCCAGATGTTGCGGACTTTGTGATCACAAAAGCCATTCAGAAAAGAAATCCTGATTTTACGATAAACGATTTAAAACCGCTGGATAATACGTTTGAGGAAAACGCAAGAAAGGCGTTATTAAAACGATTCCAGATTCAGGAATAGGAGGAAGTGTTTTATGAAAAAAATACTGTCTGTATTATGTTCGATCTTTATCGTTTTACTGTTTACCGGTTGTCAGGAAAATGATCCGACAATCTCTTTAAAAAAGGATGTAACCTTTGAATTAAAAGATGTTATGACGATTACCAACGATGAATCCAATTCAATCTATTATTACTATATGGCAACGATCACCAACGATTCAAAGGATACCTATTCGACCAATGACGTTGTATATTCCATAACCGATGATGGCAAAGAACATTTAAATCCTATTGACCAACATGAATCGATGCCGATCACAACGGTTTTACCGGAACAAACGGCCTATGTCTATGGATATATCGGCTTCCCCAATAATAATCAAAATGACATGGGATTCTATTTTAAGGATTCAGGTGAGTTCTTATCCTTTAACAACGTTAATGTTCGTAAGGCAACGAATCAAGATATCAAAGAATCAGAGGGTTTGGAATTTACGATGTACGAGGACAACGCCTTAAAGATTGAAATCAATGCCGAGGATGTAAAAGCACAGTTTGAAAATGGAAAGACAACACTATCGGATTTAAAGGTCACCTATACCAATAAAAGTGAACAACAGATCGTTGTTCCTTATCTGGTACCTAAAGCAGATCTAAATGGAATCTTACTTACAAATTATACGGATAAAGGTGATTTTTCTTCCATGAATGAAGATCAAATCAAAAAAATTGATTTTACGACCAACGGATTAGCCCCTAAGACCGATCCAATTGAGGGTAAAGCCTTTGGATATATGGTTGAATATTTAGATCCGGAGCAGAGCATTGAATGTAACGTTGGTTTTACATTCGAGAATGCTGCCATCAACTATCAGAGCAAGAATAAAGATTGCTTCGACATTCATCTGGTTTCCAGTGCATTTGGCATTACGCATGATATGACGGTTTCTTATTAAAAATAAAAACAAAACGAGCCTATATCATATCTAGAATATTGTATAGGCTTGTTTTATATTATAAGAATTAGAATTCGTCTTTCGTTTTTATTTTTGATGCGCTTTTTTATCTTTCATTTTATTAAGAAGGTGTTTCCAGTTTGGCATGTATTGACTTTCTTCAGCTTCTTTTTTTCGTCTTTCCTTGATTCTTTGTTGCTTATCTTTTTCCTGAATCCAAGATTTCACAAAGCGAATATATTCCTGAGGATGCCCAAGACTGAAAGCGCCATGCGTATAATTTTGTAATACAAAAATTTGCGCATGTGGCATCGCCTCGTGCAGAAGATTTGCACTTTCTTTCACGATCTTTTTCTCGCGTTGTCCCACTAATATTGCAACTTTGCCTTGTACTTTTTCAAGACCAGATGGCATCTCGTAATGATAAGTCGCATACAATTCATTCCTTACTGTCTCTTTAGACATGACTTTGTAGTTTTTATAATATTCCTCCAATGCGAAATCATCATTAAATTTGGTATAATACATAAATGAGTTAAAGAATTTGTTTTTAGCCAGAGAATTGAGATGAACCGCTGCAAAATCACTCCAGCTGTGTATTTTTTTTGTTTTCATCATGACACTTTCAATCATGATATAGTCGCTAAAATCCGGGCGTTTTGCCAAAATCTCAGTTACGATCTGTCCACCTAAACTAAAGCCGGCCAAAACCTGAACGTGACCGTCATAATTTTGCTCTATATATTCAATAATTGAAGTTGCCGCATCTTGAATGGTGGTAAAACCAGAGTGATTCTCGCTTTGTCCATTTAAGACTGGCAAAAGAATCGTATAGTCTTTCTTTAATTCATCTACTTCTTTTTTGAAACTGAAACTAGACAAACATTCTCCATGAATATAGACAAATAGTGGCTTGTTTTTATTTTTATAAATTTTAAATTCCATGTTGTACCTCTTAGCATTATTATAGAGAAATATGTTGCGAAAGAGTTGTTTAAGTTTTTGCGTTTTTCTCTGCAAAAAAATGAACTTCTTCTAAATTTATGTTTTGTTACAATATACTAGGATTGGTGTAGTTATGAATAAAAGAAATAGAGATATTATTTTATACTTTTTGGATTGTATCCAGTACGATAAATCGTGTACATTACAAGATTTGATCACACACTTTGATGTGTCAGAGCGTACAATTCGCTATGATTTAGATACAATTTCCGAATTTCTTCAGACAAATGGACTGTCTCCGGTTCTTTTTAAGAATGATGGGACAATTTATTTAAAAGATGATCCAAAATTAATTTCTGATGCCTTGAAACAAAATGATTTTTATTCCTTTAAACTCAGTAAGTCGGAAAGAGCAGATATGATTTCCTATCTGCTTTGTGATTCACAAGAATACATGACTCTTCAACAATTGGCAGATATTTTGTTTGTATCACGATCAACGATCATTCACGATGCAGAAACCGCAAGAGAGAATCTTAACGCCTACAATCTGAAAATTGTTCCCATGTCTAAGGGATTATTGATACGTGGAAAGGAAAGTGATCGAAGATTACTTTTGATGCGTTTGCTTTGTCAAATGACCATTATGTATTTCCACCAGTATGATGAAACACATCTACTTCCGGCCAAAGATCAGGAAAGACTTCATCAAATAATCCGGGATGCGGAAATTAAAAATCATATGTTCTTTACAGAAGAAGCATTTCATGATTTGATCGAATATTTAACCTTGATGATCGAGGAACAGAATAAGGGGCGATTGGTTGAAATTGACTATGTGATTCAACATATTTCCATGCAGAATATGGCGGATGATATCATTCATTCCATGGTAGAGTCTTTTGGTATCCAATATACCTTGGCTGAAAAATATTTATTAAGTGATATTTTATACAATATGAATTATTTAAAAAGAAATGATGTCGATGAAAAGCTGATGCGAATTCAGATCAGTACCAAAAAGTTTATCGATGCTTTAACAGAAGATTTGGAAATTAATCTTCATTCTGATTTCATATTTTATCAAAACCTGGTGAATCACCTGCAATCTACTTTTAAAGATATTGAGATGGAATTTGAAAGTAGTCGCTCTTTGCTCAATAATGTGATGAAACAATATCCGCATGTCGTATCGGCCGTTCGCAGGCATATCGGCCCTATGGAAGACATAGTGAAAAGACCGATATCAGAGGATGAGATTGCCTATATCACGATTCATATTTGTGCTGCTATGGAACGTAAAAAGAACCGTAAATCTTTGTCGGTCTTGCTTGTTTGTGATTCAGGAGGCAGTGAAATACAATTACTAATTTCAAAATTAAGAAAATTCTTTAGTTTTTATGTGGTAGAAGTAATACCAAGGCATGCACTTTCTTCCTATGATGTTTCTTCCATTGAACTGATCATCACTACGGTTCCGGTAGAAGAAAATCGCTGTGAGACCATTCTCGTACATCCGGATTTGAGTGATACGGAATGTTTGCTTCTTGGTGAGAAAATCGATAAATTGAAACGAAAGGGAAAATCGGATCAAAACGAGAATTTTCGTGAGTTACAGATTATTATTGCCAATGCGATACAGCGAAGTGGGGATGATAAAAATGAGATCTATAAAAATATTATCGAGGATATTAATACACAATATTACGGTGTAGGCCACAATAAAGTGGTTTTGAGCAATTTATTGTATAAACATATTCAGTGTGATGTAGAAGCGAACACATGGCAGGAAGCAATCGTGCAAAGCGCACTGCCTTTACTTCAAGAAAAAATCATCACGCAAGTTTATATTGATCAAATGATTCGAAATGTAGAAGAAAACGGTCCCTATATCGTAATAGCTCCTGGCTTTGCGCTACCACATGAATCACCGATTGGCACCAAAAAGATGGCTATGAATTTGATTCGTCTAAAACATCCGGTACTCTTTCATGCGGAAGGATCGGATCCGGTAGAATTCATCTGCTGCTTGGCCACTGTAGATAAAGATACACATCTAAAACCTATGTTTCATTTAATGAATCTTTTGGCAAGACCTTTATTCATGGAAGATTTGAAAAAGGCAAAAACGCCAGAAGAAATCTATCGGATTTTTGTACGTTATGAAGCATTATTATAAGTTCATGAGAAATCATGGACTTTTTTTGCACGAAAGTCTGAAAGAAACTGTTCTTCCGATTTAATCTTCTTTCTTCTATATTTAAGTTAAAGAACAAGAAAATGAAAAGGAGATGGATTTATGAAATGCGTTGCGATTGGCGACATGTTCTTATCGGAAGAAAGTTTTAAAACCGTTTTAGAGCCATGTGGATTGTTCGATTCGTATGTTGGCTTTGAATGGAAAAAAGATTTAGGAAGAAAAGAGACAAGAGAGCTGATTCGAAAAATTGAAACCGAGGGGAGTGAAGCGTATCCACTTCCTGAAAAAATCGCAAAAGAGATTGAAGATGCCGATGTAGTTTTCATTCACATGTGTCCTATTGGAGAAAAAACAATTGAAAATGCCAAAAATCTAAAGTACATCATTACCGCTCGCGGTGGTGTTGAAAACATTTGTTTGGAAAAGGCAAAGGAAAAAGGAATTCGTGTGATTCATTGTCCTATGCACAATGCGCATGCGGTAGCTGAACTCACCGTAGGATTAATGATTTGTGAAACAAGAAATGTTAGTCGAGCAAACTATGCGCTCAAACATGGAGAATGGCGTGAAAAATATCCAAATTCCGGTCAAATCAAGGAAATGAGAAGCTCCACAATTGGATTGATTGGATTTGGCGCTATTGGAAGACTGGTTGTTGGTTTATTAAGACCATTTCACTGTTGTATTTTGATCAATGATCCGTATGTACCAAAGGAAGAAATAGAAAAATATGGATGCAAAGCTGTATCAAAGGAGGAGCTTCTTAAAGAAGCAGATATTGTTTCTTTACATGGGCGTATCGGACCTAATGATCCACCCATCATTGGAAAAAAAGAACTTTCTATGATGCATAAAAATAGTTATCTCATCAACACAGCTCGTGCAGTCTTAGTGGATATGGATGCATTGTATGAAGCTTTAAAAGCTCATGACATTATGGGGGCAGCTATTGATGTATTTCCTAAAGAGCCACTGCCAGACAATTATCCATTATTAAGTTTAGACAACTGTACATTAACAAATCATAGAGGCGGCGACACGATTGATTCTTATAACCGGGCTCCGGAACAGCTGCTGGAACAGTTTCAGGAAGTATTAAAAACAGGAAGTACAAAATACATGATTTAGGAGAATAAAACACATGAAAGTATTAGATACAAAATTTTTTAACGAATATATTGATATGGCTCTTCATGGGGATGCATTGGGATGGCATGAACGAAATGGAGGAAACTTCACCTATTGGATGACAAAAGAGAATGTAGATGAGGTCAAGGAAGAGCTTTCTTTGGATGGGGAATGGAGACCTATCGGAACTTGTGTTCCTTTTTTAGCAAATGAATATTTTTTAATCAGCGGTACAGGTAAATTCTTTCATAATATGCGAAAGGATCCAACATCTACAACAGGTATCATTCAAGTTAATGAAAGCGGTGATCAATACAAGATTTGTTGGGGATTTACTGATGGGGGAAGACCAACAAGTGAGCTTCCTACACATTTAATGAATATGGAAGTAAAAGGTCAACAAGATAAAAAGAATCGAATTATTTACCATTGTCATTGTCCTAATGTAATCGCTATGACGTTTATTTTACCTTTAGAAGATAAGATTTTTACACGTGAGCTTTGGGAAAGTATGACAGAGTGCCCAATCATTTTTCCTGAGGGTGTCGGTGTTGTGGAATGGATGGTTCCCGGCGGAAAGGAAATTGCGATCAAGACCAGTGACTTGATGAAAAAACATAAATACAATGCTGTTATCTGAGCACATCACGGTGTGTTCTGTTCAGGAACCGATTTTGATTCTACTTTTGGATTGATGCATACGATTGAAAAAAGTGCGGAAATTTGGATCAAAATACACTCTTGTGAAAACAAAAAAATACAGACGATCACACCAGATGGCTTTCGAAAACTTGCCAAAGAATTTGGCGTTATTCTAAATGAAGAGGCTTTATTTGAAAAAAATTATTAAGAGTTCAATTTTCTGCAGAACAAATTGAAAAAGACTACTCTTCTATTATTATCATAATCATTTTATATTGTAAGCGTATTCAAACGTATTATCTAGATAGGAGGGAGAAAATATGGTAGTACTTGAATTTCTAAAATCGATGATCGATAACATGAGTGCCCCTATCATTGTGCCGATTATCATCTTCATCATTGCCTTGATTTTTAGAGTTAAGCCTCAAAAAGCATTCTTATCCGCTTTGGAAGCTGCAGTTTCTCTACAAGGTATCTCGATGATGGTTTCTGCTTTTACACCTATCATCACACCGTTGATTCAGAATATGTCAGATTTTATGGTCAACATTACCGGTGTAGAGCTAAATGTGTTTGATGTTGGATGGCAGGCAACTTCACTGGTAGCCTTCTCGACCAGTGCCGGTATGATCTACTTAGGATTAGGTATCGTACTTCAGACTGTACTGTTTCTGATCAAATGGACAAAATGTTTTCAACCATCGGATTTGTGGAACAACTATTCTTACATGGTATGGGGAGCCATGGTTATCTTTGTAACAGGCAGTTTCCCATTAGGTATTGCTTGTATGGTTCTATGTAACTTGTACAGTTTGCTCGTTGCGGATCTATTGGCAAAACGTTGGTCAAATTATTATCAGTATCCAAACTGTACGATTATTGCGATGCATAATATTGAACCAGGTTTGTTCGCCATCGTAATTGATCCAATTTTGAATCTTTTAAAATTGAATAAAGTTAAGTTAAATCCTCAGACAATTCAAGATAAGATCGGTTTCTTAGGTGAACCTATGACAATCGGTTTCATTCTTGGTTTAATCATCGGATTATTAGGAAATGTTGCGAATTTAGGATCTATGGAAGGATGGGGATCAATCTTGTTATGTGCGGTTGCGACTGCTGCCGTCATGGCTATCTTCCCGAAAATCACAGGTTTCTTTGCACAGGCATTTGCTCCGATTACAGAAGCTGCCCGTAAATTCATGGGTAATGCCGGAGATCGTGAATGGTACATTGCCGTTAACGATGCTGTAGCTTATGGTGAACCTGCTACTTTGACATGTGGCTTATTGTTGATGCCAATCATGGTATTTATCGCATTCTTCCTACCAGGAAACCAAACGTTACCAGTTGTTGACTTAGTTGCTATTCCATACATGGTTGAAGGTTTAGTTGCCGTATTCCATGGAAATATGGCTAAGGTCTTAGTAACTGCTGTTATTTGGTTCAGTATTGGTTTGTTGATGTGTACAGCTACAGCCGATTTGTTTACACAAGTTGCTATTGATGCAGGATATGCGATTCCAGCTGGTGCTGCCATGATCACAAGCTTTAACATTTTAGGAAAGCCGTTAGTTGGTTTAGTCTTCTTCGCATTCTTGACTGGCAATCCATTATGGATTGGTTTGACCGTTGTTATCTATGCAGTGGCTTATATCTTATATCGTATGAATGACAAAAAGATCGAAGCTCACTTGGAAAACATGGCTGCCAAAAATGCCGGAGCTGAAGCTTAATTCAATGGTTTTCTACGCAGTAGTGAATTAAAACCTCACTACTGTTCCTTAAAAAATAGATAGTGAGGAGGTAGAAGGTGATCTGGGAAGATATGGACAGTGACCTGATCTTACTGAATCGAGATGCCAATTGTGAAGATGATGTCTTTGAAATCTTAGGTGGAACATTTATAAAAAAAGGATATAGTAAAGAATCTTATGTACAAGCCTTAAAAGATCGAGAAGCCGACTATCCAACAGGTCTTGATATCAATGGATTTGGTATCGCCATTCCTCATACGGATTCAAATCATGTGATTAAAGAAACAGAAGGTATCATGACTTTAAACAAACCAGTTAAGTTTATTCAAATGGGAAGTGAAGATATCGAAGTGGATGTAAATGTAGTTATGATGTTGGCAATTGAAAATCCTCAACAACATATTAAAAAGTTGCAAAGAATTCTAATGATCGTCCAAGATGAATCTGTATTGAGAAAAATTTATCATGCGAAAACACCACAGGAAGTAATCGAATGTATCAAGGAGAAAGAAAAACAAATTGAAATACAAGAAGGAGGTCTTTATTCATGACATCAGTTAATATTCTCTCTATTTGTGGTTCAGGTACTGTAACAAGCAGTATGGTTGCAGCAAAATTAAAAGATAAATTAGCTGCATATGGTTATCAAGTTAATGCGACAGAAGCAAAACCTACAGAAGCTTTAAACTTAGCGCAGTCTGGACGTTTTGATATCATCGCAAATACAAGTCCACTGCCAAAAGGAGATTATGGAATTCCTTGTGTAAATGCATTTGCCTGCATTACCGGTATGGGCGAAGATAAATTCTTCGAAGATGTTGTTGCTGCATTGAAATCAGTAGGTAAATAAAAAATAGGCAATGATGTCAAGCGATGTCATTGCCTTTATTAAAAATGAGGAGGAATATACATGAAAGTAAATATCGATGAAATTCAAAAGCTTTGTGATGCTTCCAGAGATCAACGTATTCTCGTGGATGATATCATCATTGAAAAAGGAGCCATAGAAAAATTACCTGAAATTATGAAGGAAAAATATGGACAGTATAAAAAAGTGGCTATGGTCTGTGATGAAAATACATATGAAGCAGCCGGTAAAAAAGTGGAAGAACTACTTCCAGATGTAATAACGATCTGTTTGAATCCGGAAAACCTTCATGCTGATGAACATGGAGTTGGTGCGGCCAGTGAGAAATTAGATCAATATTCGGATCTGGATTTTATGATCGCATGTGGTTCTGGAACTATCCATGATATTACCCGTTATTATGCTTATGAACATCATATGAACTTTTTATCGATACCAACAGCTGCCAGTGTAGATGGATTTGTATCCACAGTAGCTGCCATGACTTGGCACGGGTTCAAAAAAAGCTTTACAGCTGTAAGTCCTATCTTTGTATTGGCAGATAGTGAAATCTTCTCTAAAGCACCAATGCGACTGACTGCCAGCGGTGTTGGAGATTTGATTGGAAAATACACTTCAATCGCAGATTGGAAGATTGGACACGTTATTACTGGAGAATATATCAGTTTACCGGTCGTAAAATTAGAGCAAGATATCTTGCAAGATTTAATTGATAACCTTGATGGATTAGGAGCACACGACTTTACTGCTTATGAAAATTTAATGTATGGCCTATTACTAAGTGGTTTGGCAATGCAGATGATCGGTAATTCCAGACCGGCATCCGGTGCAGAACATCATTGTTCGCATTTATGGGAAATTTGTGCTATCAACGATCCAATCGATTTCTATCATGGTGAAAAAGTTGGTGTTGGTTTATGTCTAATCTCCGAAGTTTATAAAAATGCACTTGCCAAGATCAAAGAGGGAAATTATAAAGTTAAAAATTCAGTCGATGTAGAATTTGATCTAATTCATTCCAAAGTAACAAATGAAGCTTTACAACAAGAAATCATTAAGGAAAATACTCCAAATTTATTAGCTAATATTCATGGTTCTCTATTAAAAGAGAAAGAAAATGAAATCATTGCAATATTAGAAGAGTTACCTTCGTCAGAAGATATCATTTCCTGGATGAAGAAAGTTAATGCATTGACCACAATGCACGAATTAACATTAGATGAGAGCTTAAAGCCTTTGACATTACGTATGAGTCCATATGCGCGTCAAAGACTTACCTTCATGAGATTGTTAAAATTCTACGATTTCTATGATGAGATTATTGGAGAGTAATACTATGTTAGAAAATTTAAAACAAAAAGTATTGGAAGCCAATCTGCTGCTTCCCAAATATGGACTGATTACCTTTACCTGGGGCAATGTCAGTGCCATCGACCGGGAAAAGGGGATCGTGGTCATCAAACCAAGCGGTGTCGATTACGATACGATGAAGGCCGAAGATATCGTGCTGGTCGATCTGGAAGGCCATATTGTAGAAGGCAGTCTAAAACCAAGCTCCGATCTTCCAACCCATCTGGAGTTCTACCGAAACTGGAAGAACATCGGCGGTGTGGTGCATACCCATTCCAGATGGGCGACAAGCTTTGCCCAGGCCGGTCTGGATATCCAGGCCCTGGGAACGACACAGGCTGACTACTTCTATGGAAACATACCGTGTACAAGACTCATGAGTGAAGAAGAGATCCACGGTGACTATGAGCTGGAGACCGGAAAGGTGATCGTGGAAACATTTAAGGAAAGAAACATCGATCCCGATGAGGTACCGGCGGTTCTTGTCCATTCCCACGGCCCATTCTGCTGGGGTACGGATGCGTTCAATGCGGTACACAATGCCGTGGTTTTGGAAGAGGTGGCCATGATGAATACGATGGCAACCCTGTTAAGAAACAATGCCATCGAACCGATGCAGCAGGTGCTTTTAGATAAACACTTTAAAAGAAAGCACGGACCAAACGCCTATTATGGGCAATCTAAATAGGTGATGTTATGCTAACAAATTTACAGGAGATCAAAGAAAGAATGAAGACGATCAAAGCCTTTATTCTTGATATGGATGGAACGATTTATTTAGGAAATGATCTATTTCCTTATACACATAAGTTTTTAGATAAGGTAAAAGAGACCGGAAGAGATTACTACTTTTTTACGAATAATTCCTCTCGTGATTTAGATGCATATATCACAAAATTAAAGAACATGGATATTAATATCACAGAGAAGCAAATGATGGTTTCAACCGATGTGATCTTACAGTATTTAAGTGAACATCATCCAGGCGCTAAACTTTATGTTGTTGGTACGCCAAGTTTATTAAAAGCGTTTGAAACAGCCGGATGGGTATTGGATGATCAAGAGCCGGATGTTGTAATCTTAGGTTTTGACACTACACTGACATATGAAAAGTTAGAAAAGATTTGTACTTTTATTCGACACGGAAAAACGTATTATGGAATTAATCCGGATTTGAACTGTCCAATTGAAGGTGGAGAGTTTATCCCGGATTGCGGAAGCATAGCACGTTGTATTGAATCCAGCACGGGTGTTTTTCCAGAATTTTTTGGAAAACCGAGCCATAGAACTTTGGATTATATCCAGAAGGCAACCGGACTTGCCGGTGACCAAATCGCAATCGTAGGAGACCGAATGTACACCGATATTGCGGTTGCGGATGGCAGCGACATTGTCAGTATATTGGTCTTAAGTGGGGAAACCAAGAAAGAAGAAGTTCCTGACAATCCAATTCAACCGGATATCATGATTGAAAATATTGGGGTTCTTTCAGACCTGTTAGATTAAAAAGAAGCTCTGAGGTCTGACCTTAGAGCTTTTACTTTCTTGGCTTTCCGGTAGTTTTACGGATGATCAGTTCCGGTTCGTATTCTAGACGCAATATGTAAGGATGTGACTTTTGCGCATTATTTTTTAGATGCTTCTTATAGATGATATCGACTGCTTCTTTTCCTTTTAAAAACGTGGCATGTTCGATTGTTGTCAACGAAATATCCGGAAGAGAAGACATCAGAATATTATCAAAGCCAGCCACGGAAAAATCCTTCGGAACTTTATAACCCTCACTTTTTAAAGCCGATAATACGCCTAGTGCTGTCATATCGTTATTGGCCAAAAAGGCAGTGGAATCCGTTCCTTCTTCCAAAGCTTCCATGGTGAGCTCGTAACCAACCTGATATTCGATATTTTCGGTCTGAATGCTTTCGTACTGCGCTAAAGACATGGTTTTTAGCTGGATATTTTGAATATCCTTACCTTGATCTTCAAAGGCATGAATCAATCCTTCATAACGATGGATACGAGAAATTTCTTTACCCATGACAGGTGCAGAGATAAAGGTGATTTTCTCATGTCCCAAGTTAAGCAGATATTCACCCATTAAATGACCGGCTCTTACACCATTTAATTCCACCGAGTCAAAACGACTGCCTTGTGGTTTATCACCGATAGAGACAACCGGCATTCTTTTAAACAAAGCGTTTGCCTTTGAAATCTTGGTAGGGGGATAGAGATAGATGATGCCAGCTAAATCCAAATTGGATAAAAGCTCATAGTAAGAGTCTTCCTGTTGTACATTTCGCATGGTCGTAATCGTAAAGACCGAGTAATTATGCTTCTTTGCCTCGTAAACGATAGAATGAATCAAAGTCGCATAATAGCTATTTGAAAGGTGAGGGGCAATCACTACAATTGTTTGATGAAGATCTTTCTGACTTGATTTCGACTTGTGGATTTCATTTTTATAGCCTAGTTTTTTGGCGGCCTGCAATACGATATCCTGTGTTTCTTTGGAAAAGGAAACATTCTCTTTATGTGAAAGGATCATTGAAACGGTAGATTGTGACAATCCGGTATATTCGGCAATATCACGTGTTGTTATTTTTTTACGTTTTCCCATAATGTTCTCCTTAAAATTTTGATTTATTTTGAATAATCAATCTCAATTAATCAAATTGTTTTTGATTACTAATATTATACTTTTGATTAATTGGTTGTGCAAGAAAAACCGTTAAAATCAGGACTTTGATCATTATAAAAAGTCAATGAATTTTTCAATGAATTAATCAGATATTTTGATTAATTAAAAATGCCTGAAAATCCTATATTTAAAGGCATTTACAAGTTTGACAACCTATTTTATGTGGGTTAGATTTACAGTGTATGAATACTATGGATGGAGGGGTACTATGTACGATGTAATCATAATTGGAGCTGGAGTCAGCGGTAGTGCAATTGCCCGTGAATGTTCACGCTTTCCACTAAAAATTGCAGTTCTTGAAAAGTGTGAAGACGTTTGCTGCGGAACTTCCAAGGCAAACAGTGCAATCATTCATGCCGGCTATGATGCCAAAGAAGGTACGTTGATGGCAAAATTAAATGTAGAAGGTAATTTGATGATGGACGAACTTGCCAAAGATCTGGATATTCCATTTCGGCGAATCGGATCTTTTGTAGTTTGTACGGATGAAGAAAATCGCGATCAACTAACGACTTTGTACAATCGCGGTATCACAAATGGCGTTCCCGGTCTTCGTATCGTTGAACGCGACGAATTAAAGGAAATGGAACCAAATATATCCGATGAAGCTGTGGCAGCTTTATATGCGCCAAGCGCCGGTATTGTTTGTCCTTTTGAGTTAAATCTTGCCATGGCTGAAAATGCGGCAGAAAACGGTGTAGAATTTTATTTTGATTCTCCAGTGGAAGCGATACAAAAAGTAGATGATCACTATGAGATCCAAACACCAAATCAAACATTTCATTCAAAATATGTCGTGAATGCTGCCGGTGTTTATGCCGATGTGATCCATAATATGGTCAGTGCTGATAAAATGGAGATTATTCCTCGTAAAGGAGAATATTATCTGCTGGATAAAAGTGCTGGAAAACATGTTTCTCATACAATTTTCCAGTTACCGACTAAGATGGGAAAAGGGGTTCTGGTAACACCAACCGTACACGGCAATATGTTAGTGGGCCCAACAAGTATGGATATCGACAATAAAGAAGGTATCAATACAACACGAAAAGGATTGGATGAAGTTGCTATGAAATCATCCATAGCTGTTAAGAATCTTCCTATGAGAGATGTCATCACATCCTTTGCCGGACTTCGTGCGCATCATCCGAATCATGAATTCATCATTGAAGAAGTCAAGGATGCACCAAACTTTATTGATGTTGCTGGTATCGAATCACCAGGTCTTTCTTCCTGTCCGGCTATTGGTGTAATGGTCGCAAAGATGATCCAGAAAAAAACGAATGCACATGAAAAAACAGATTTCAAAAAGTCACGCAAAGGATTAATCAAGCCATCACAAATGAGTATGGAAGAAAGAAATGAACTTATCCAAAAGGATCCTCGTTATGGAACGATCATCTGTCGCTGTGAGATGGTAACAGAAGGAGAGATCGTAGAAGCGGTACATCGAATCATTCCTGCCCGTTCACTGGATGGTATAAAACGTCGTACAAGAGCAGGTATGGGACGGTGTCAGGCTGGTTTCTGCAGCCCACGTGTTATGGAAGTCTTATCACATGAAGTACCGGATATCGATATGTATAAAGTTAGTAAATCCGGTGGACATTCAAACTTTATCGTAGGAAACGATAAAGAAGATCTGTAGGAGGCAAGACTATGAAAAAGGTAAATGTAGTAATTATCGGTGGAGGACCGGCAGGTCTTGCGGCCGCGCTCAGTGCTAAAGAAGCAGGCGAAAGTAATATCTTAATTTTAGAACGTGATATAAAATTAGGTGGTATCTTAAATCAATGTATTCATAACGGTTTTGGACTGCATACATTTAAAGAAGAATTGACAGGGCCAGAATACGCGAATCGTTTTATTGAGAAAGTAATAGAACAAAAGATTCCCTATAAGCTGAATACAATGGTCATGGATATTTCTTCCGATAAAGTAGTTACTGCCATGAACGCAAAAGAAGGGTTATTTCAAATTCAGGCAAAGGCAATCATCTTGGCCATGGGCTGTCGAGAACGACCTAGAGGGGCTTTAAATATTCCAGGTTATCGTCCAGCTGGTATATACAGTGCCGGAACGGCACAGAAATTAGTCAATATCGATGGATTGATGCCAGGAAAAGAAGTTGTTATCTTAGGTTCCGGAGATATTGGTTTAATTATGGCGCGAAGAATGACTTTAGAAGGGGCTAAAGTAAAAGTTGTTGCTGAATTGATGCCATATTCCGGCGGTTTAAAAAGAAATATCGTACAGTGTCTGGATGATTTTGGGATTCCGTTAAAACTAAGTCATACCGTAGTCGATATCGAAGGTAAGGAGCGTGTCGAAGCGGTCACAATTGCAGAGGTCAAAGATGGAAAACCAGTATCGGGAACCGAAGAAAGATATACTTGTGATACTTTATTATTATCATGTGGTCTTATTCCGGAAAACGAGCTTTCCAATCAGGCCGGTATTGAAATGAGTCCGATTACAAAAGGACCAAAGGTTAATGAATCGTTAGAAACAAACGTTGATGGCATATTTGCCTGTGGCAATGTATTGCATGTACATGACTTGGTTGATTTTGTATCTCAGGAAGCGAAACAGGCTGGAAAAAATGCCGTAAAATACCTGAAAGAGCAGGAAATCGAAAACACGAAAGTTATTCCTATCGAAACCGAAAATGGTGTACGTTACAGTGTACCTTTTGTGGTAAGACCCGAAGACATGGATGACTTGCTGACGGTACGTTTCCGTGTAGGCGGTGTTTATAAGGACCATTTTATCAGTGTCTATCTGGATGATCAAAGAATTCTTCATAAACCCAGCAAGATCCTGGCTCCAGGAGAAATGGAACAGATCATTCTGACTAAGAAAAAACTGATGGAGATTGATCCATCTACGATTCGCATTACACTGGAGGATAAATAATATGGAAACAAGAGAATTAACTTGTATTGGCTGTCCAATGGGATGTGCTCTAACAGTAAAAATGGAAGAGGGAAACGTAGTTTCTGTTTCCGGTAATACTTGTCAACAAGGCGATATTTACGCTCGTAAAGAAGTAACCAATCCAACCAGAATCGTAACCAGCATTGTTCCAGTAACAGGTTCTAAAGAAGAAAAAATGGTTTCTGTTAAAACTGCACATGATATTCCTAAGGATAAAATTTTTGCCTGTATGAAAGATCTTAAAGTCGTTAAAGTACAAGCTCCTGTACACATTGGAGATGTAGTCTTAAAAAATGTAGCGGATACAGGAGTCGATGTGATTGCGACAAAGGAGGCATTATAGGAGTATTTCTATGACAGAATTAGAACAGCAAACATTAAAAATCCTGAAGCCAGTGTATTAGGCACAAAGTGGATATCCAGGAGGATTCCTATCCGCTGTCGATATTTTGACATATCTTAGACTTGGATCAATGGTTGCTGAAGTCCTGGCAACAACAAGAATAGGTTATCCAGTATTAATGATCGGATTACATGATGAATTTGATCAAAAATGGCAAGCCCGAAGACTTAATGAAACTCTATTATTTAGATACTAGTAGTATTGCTTAAGTTATTCATGAATTTTTAAAATAAATCAAAAGCGGTCAATGATCGCTTTTTTTGCATAAATTCCCTATTTTATAAATTAGTATAGTCTACTTAACTATTAAAAATTTAGCAGAATCAAGTATTGTACATAATTTAGTAATATGTAATTAAGATTATTTTTAGTTATTAAACCGATAGAGATATTTTTATTTATAGACATTTCATTTTTTTCTTTCTATATTTTCGCTCAAATATTTGGATGATCATGATTTCATCATAACTTTAAATAAATATGTTCACATGTGTGTATCAAACTCGATTAAATAGACTCTATGAGAGTAAGTGAAAAAGAAAAACATCGGTAATCATACGTTCGATACGTTTTAGAGAGCCAAATAAGTAATGTATATTTTGATTATCATAATTATATATAAGAAAATAGACTAAATAAGATAATGATGAATTTTGTTAGATAAAATAGCATGAAAATCTGCATTATGTAAAGTTTTTTAAGACTGCAAGATGAAAACCGTGTTCAAAAATTAAATGTGTTTTAGATAGAACACGATTATACATTTTTTTACATAATATACATTATGCGAAGTAGAATGTAATAGTTCTTTCCGATCTTTTACTAAATAAAGGAGCTTGTTATTTCGATTACGAAGGACATATCTAAAAGAAATCCCTGCGCTAACAAAAAATGAGATAAACAAAAAAGCCCAGTGAGGGCTTTTTATATGTTATCGATTGTAATCATCTTCGATTCGTACTACATCATCTAAATGTGGTGTACTGACTTCGATAATCGTTGTATCTTCTAAAGCGGTATTCCGATGTCGAAAGGTCGGAGGATTGCTGATGATATCACCGGGCCCATATATATGGGTATGCAGTTTTTTATGTTCATCATCTTCCAGGACCTCAAGCTTCCCTTTCAAAATGTAAATGTGTTCTTCTTTTTGATTATGATATTGAAAGGAACAGCGCTCACCTTTCTTAAAGAAAATCTCCTTTAAAGCATAGTGATTTGTTACTGCAAGCCACTTTTCGTAACCCCATGGCTTTTCGACATATTTGACTAATTCTTGTTTCATAATAATGAACTACTCCATATTGGCATGTCTTCCAAACATCGTATCGGAATCCATATGATTCTTTTCCATCAACATCATGATCGCAATATCCATAAACAAACCTTCGGATTGTTCAAATAAAGATCCCATAGGCTGTATGGATTTAATTTGTCCTTCTTTCGCACTTTTCGGACTCGGTGCACTGATTTCAATAACAACATCAGCCATCTTTCCTATCGTCGATTCAGGATTGATCGTGATCAAAGCAAGCTTAGCACCGACCTCTTTGGCTTTTTGCGCATGATTAACTAAGCTTTTTGTTTCACCGGAGCCAGAACAAATCACTAAGATTCCATCCTCTTTGATATTTGGTGTGCATGTTTCTCCTACAACATAAGATTTCTTTCCCATATGCATCAAACGCATCGCAAAGCCTTTGACTTGAAATCCGCTTCGCCCAGCACCGGCACAGAAGATTTCATCAGCCTGATCCACAAGCTCAACAAACTGTTCTGTTTTTTTGGTATCTATACTTAATAATGTATGTTGCAGTTCATTTAATACTGTTTTTGCATATTCGATCGTATTCATGATTTTAAATATCCTTTCATATCTTTTGCCATTTTTGCTCGGTTTTTGGCATTGCAGATGGCACCGCCAACCACAATGATCTCAGCACCTTCATTGACGATATCCTGAATCGTTTCCAGCTTTACACCCCCGGCAACCGCACTTTTCGCATGATGAATGACTTTATTGACTATCTTTAATTCTTCCAACGGATCTTGACCGGATTGCTGCACATCAAAGGCCGTATGAACACAAATATAATCGACACCCATTTCATCGATTTCTTTGGTTCTTGTGGCTAAATCATGAACATTGATCATATCGACCATGACTTTTCCGTTGTGATTTTTAGCAGATCGTACAACTCCCTGAATTGTTTCATCATGACTGACACCCAAAACAGTTACAATAGAAGCACCAGCTTCAAAGCATTTATCGGCTTCAAATTCACCGGCATCCATGATTTTCGCATCGGCCAGGACTTCAATCTCCGGAAATGTTTTATGAATCTCTTTGACAGGCACCATTCCTTCTTCAATGATAAATGGAGTACCTACCTCAGCAATCTCTACACTTCCCTTTGTTTGTTCTAAAAGTTGAATACATTCCTCCAGGCTTAATGTATCCAAAGCAACCTGTAATTTCATCCTCATCATCTCCTTGTGTAAAGCGTACATCATTCATCTCCTTCTCTCAATAAAAAGATTGGTTTTTATCAAAATAAAGGGTAAAAAACTTGGTAATATAGTATAATTTATTGGAAAACAAAGAATTAGGAGATAGTATGTCAAAGAATAATGAAAAACGTAGAAATGAAATTTTGAAAAAATTGGAACAACAACCTTCCCTTCGCATCAAAGAACTTGCCGAATCCTTTCAGGTCACAACCGAAACTTTGCGCAAAGATCTTTTTGTTTTAGAACAACGAGGTCAAGTGAATAAGACACATGGCTACGTGCATAGAAAAGATGGATACGATGAATTGCCCATTGAAGTTAAAGTTGAAGAAAATACAGAGTTAAAAGATCAAATTGCACGAAAGGCCATTGAGTTTGTATCAGATTATTCTGTTGTATATTTAGATCCGGGCAGCACCACGCTTTCCATAGTGCGTTATTTTGCGTTAAAAAAGGGATGTACGATTGTTACCCCATCTATTCGTATTGTGCAAAGCTTATTAGCTTTGAAACACGAAATTCTGTTGATTGGTGGCCTGATTCAGAAAAAAGGAAGTACGACAACAGGTGCCTTTGCCTTAGATAATTTAAAGCATGTCAAGATCGATACGGCCTTCATGGGGACCGATGGCTTTAAAGATTGTCAGGGACCGACTACATTCTCTTTTCAGGAGCTATCGGTGAAACAAAAAGTGATTGAACAGTCTAAACAAAAGATCTTAGTCTGTGATCGTTCTAAATTCTTTAAGACAGGTACGTATCCATTTGCTCGTTTCAGTGATTATGATAAGATCATTACCAATCCCATCGATCCAAAAGAAAAGGCAATGATCGATTCCGCTAAGGAAATCGTCATCGCCTGATTTTCTTAAATCAATAAACCAAGAATCATGGATCCAATCACAAGAAAACAGAATAATAGAATAAAGAAACGCTTTAAAAATACCATGATTTATTTTTTATTACAGAGATTTTTTAATGTCTGACTTGGTTTAAACTTCGGCAGCTTGGTTGCCTGGATTTTCATTCTTTCTTTTGTGACTGGATTAATTCCCATTCTCTCTTTACGATCAAAAATGATAAACTTGCCAAATCCGGAAATATCAACTTCTCCATCACTGGCCAGTGCCAGAGACATCTCTTGAAAGATTCTTTCTACCGCATGACCGGCATCTTTTCTGGAAATCTTCAGTTCTTGATAAATCACCTCAGCCAAAGCTTCTTTATTTACATATTTTGCCATGTTAAAACTCCC
Organism: Faecalicoccus sp. LCP19S3_E2; assembly: GCF_052121255.1. Lineage (NCBI taxonomy): Bacteria > Bacillati > Bacillota > Erysipelotrichia > Erysipelotrichales > Erysipelotrichaceae > Faecalicoccus > Faecalicoccus sp. LCP19S3_E2. Next base: position 235,446 of record NZ_JBQKEP010000003.1, read on the forward strand.
TTTTCAGCTCTCGCAGCATTAAGTCATTGGCACATGTCTTTGGCTCTTTACCTTCGTATAGAATCTGATAGACTTCCTCACAGATTGGCATATCGATTCCATTTTCCTTAGATACCTTGTGAACGATCTTCGCAGTACGAATCCCTTCCACTGTCTTTTTATTGTTCTTTAAAAAGTTTTCTACTGTATTTTCCTTACCGATCTGATAACCGGCTGAAAAATTGCGGGAATGAATGCTTGTACAAGTGACGATCAAGTCTCCGATTCCGGTAAGCCCCATAAACGTCTGCTGCTGGCCACCAAACGCCATTCCATAACGAATCATCTCCTGTAAGCCACGGGTGATCAAAGCCGCTCTGGTGTTATCCTGATAGCCCAGGCCGGATAAGATTCCGGAAGCAATAGCCATAACATTTTTGATGGCTACACCTAATTCACTGCCTACTTCATCGCTTCCTGTATAAATACGAAGGTAATGGTTGGAAAATAGCTGCTGCACAACGATCGCATCTTCTTCATTAAGGCTGACCGCATCGATCGTTGTCAATAATCGAATGATTACTTCTTCGGCATGACTAGGTCCGATCAAAGAAACAACACTGCTTAAATGATCGGCAGAAATACAACGACGGATCACCTGCGACATTCTTTCATTGGTTATTGGATGAAACCCTTTGGATACATTGACAATGATCGTTTTCTTTGTCAACAGCGAATCAATTTGTTGACAAATGGATTCAATCGCTATGGTCGGTACTGCCAGTAATACAACATCGGCCTCTTTGACTACGTTAATATCCATAGTAGCCTTTAAGGAAGGATTGATACTAACATCTTCAAAATATTTGGAGTTTTTATGATGAAGATTGATATCATCCACTTCCGATTTTTCAATACCATATAATATGACATCTCGTTGATTGTCTTCTAAAACCTGTGCAAGGGCTGTCCCCCAGCTCCCGCTTCCGATCACTACTGTTTTCAAATCAAACACCTCAACTTTTCTTTCGCGCTATAATATGAATCGGTGTACCTTCAAATCCAAAAGCTTCCCGAATTTTATTCTCGATATATCGCTTATAGCTAAAATGCAATAATTCCGGATCGTTTACAAATAGAACAAAGGTTGGCGGTTCTACGCTGACCTGTGAAGAATAATAGATCTTTAACTGCTTGCCGTTATGCGGCTTGGCAGGATTCATCATTTGCGCATCCAAGATCACATCGTTTAATACATTGGTTTGAATACGCAAGCTGCAGTTTTCATGCACCTGATTGATCAACGGCAGTAATTGATTGACTTTTTGATGTGTCAAAGCCGATACAAAGGCAATTGGTGCATAATCTAAATAAACAAATTGCACACGAATTTCTTTCTCGATCTTAGCCATTGTTTTCTCATCTTTTTCTACAGTATCCCATTTATTATAGACAATGATGACACCTTTTCCAGCTTCATGAGCTAAACCGGCCACGTGTTTATCTTGTTCACAAATTCCTAAAGAACCATCAATTAAGAATAAAACGACATTGCTTCGATCAATTGCGCTTAATGCACGTAAAATGGAATATTTTTCAATATTCTCATAAATCTTTCCTTTTTTGCGAATACCGGCTGTATCGATGATCATGTATTCCTGTCCATCGTAAGTAAACGGTGTATCGATCGCATCGCGTGTCGTTCCTTCTACATTGGAAACAATAACACGGTCTTCTTTTAAGATCGCATTGACCAAAGAACTTTTTCCGACATTGGGACGTCCGATCACACAAAAAGACGTCATTCCTTCATAAGGAGATAATTTCTTTTCCGGCATAACTCTGGTGATCTCATCCAATACATCACCTAAACCGATACCATGGGCGCTGCTGACACAGAATGGATCCTGTAATCCCAAAGCATAAAATTCATACGCATCTAAGCGTAATTTTTCATTATCTACCTTATTGACAACTAACACGATGGGCTTGCCAGACTTCTGTAGTTTTTTGGCAATGACCATATCATCGGTCATAACACCTTCTTTGCAGGAGACAAGAAAAACAATGACATCGGCTTCCTCAATCGCAATATCCACCTGCATATTGATTTCCTGTGCAAATGGCTGATCCTCAATCTGGATTCCACCGGTATCAATGATACGATAGGTTTTCGTGAGCCATTCTACTTCTCCATAGATACGATCTCGTGTCACTCCCGGTGTATCATCAACAATGCTTTTTCTTTGTCCAATCAAGCGATTGAAGAAGGTTGATTTCCCGACATTAGGGCGTCCGACGATCGCAATGGTACCCTGGATCATAAAATCACTCCTCTCTATACTTTTTCATCAATTATTTTTTGAATTTCTTCTACAACTTCCTCAATAGTCATATCCGAAGTATCAATGACCTGTGCATCTTCGGCTACTTGTAAAGGCGAATTTTCACGATGCGAATCTTGATAGTCACGTGCTACGATATCTTGAAAGATCGTCTCATAATCCGCATCAATACCTTTAGAAATGTATTCCTGATAACGACGCTGCGCTCTAGCCTTACTGGAGGCATCCATATAGATTTTAACCTCGGCATCCGGCAATACGACGCTGCAGATATCTCTTCCATCCAGAATATAGCCTTTATTCTTGGCAATCTGTTGTTGCAAAGAAACTAGCTTTTTACGCACAGCATTCAAAGCCGAAAACTTCGATGCTGCCATGGATATCTCATTCATACGAATTTCTTTGGATACATTTTCTCCATTTAAAAACACTTGATCCTCCTGAAAAGAGATATCTATATTTTCCAATGCGTCCAACAGTTCTTTTTCGTTATTTACATCCACCTTGTTTTTTAACAGATAGTAGGCAACGCATCGATACATAGCACCGGTATCTAAATGTATCATATGATAGGCATCGGCTAATAAATTGGCAATGGTACTTTTCCCGACCCCACTGGGGCCATCAATCGCAATATTAAATTTTGGCATGCTTTAGGCTCCTATTTGCGTAATGAAGTAGAAGGTAGCTGCTAAAGAAGCAATCAAAAGTAAGACTAAAACAACTAAGATCACATTGATGATCATACCTGATTTGCTCTTTGGCTCATTTTCCATCTCTTCCAAATCACGAGTGCTCATACGAATTTTTGCCGATGGCATTTCTTGTGAATCCTGAACTTTTTTCGATTTTGATTTTTTAGCCTTATGTGTTTTTGTTCGTTTTGGCTGTGCCTCTTTTTTAGGCTGTTCTAAAATCTCTTCTTGTTTTGAAGGTTTTGTCGTATCGAAGAGACTTAAATGATCGGTATCTGCCGTATCGTCCGCTAAAATATCCTGACTTCCCAGAACAATATTCGTATAAGTTGCTTCCGGTGACTGGTCCTTATCTTCTTGCGCCACATAGCTTTGTACGGAATCATCCATACCGACTTTCGGTTCTTCTACGATTTCCGGTTTTGTCTGGATAGGGTTGATACGCGTCAACTTCTGATTTGGCATATAGGTAGCCACGCCATCCACATCTTGTTCGATTTCCGGTTTCTGGATCTTCATTGTACCGCCGGTTTCTTCTTCCTCCATTGGTACGATATGCGTATTTCTGTACATAGAAGAAGGTTTTTGATCCAGCTGACGCAAAATGTTGATCTGTGTATCATCCGTTATACGATTTCCCTGATCAATGTTATAGCGTTTCACTTCCCCTAACAGATCTTCCATGACCGGGCTGTTGTTGTTAGTCGCCTCTTGTGCAGATGATCTGGAAGGGACTGCCGACACATTTAAATCATTGGCATGTGCCAACGCCTTGTGTTGTGTTCTGGATAAGCGTGCAAACCCTGTCTGTTGATTGATTTTATCTTCCTGAGCAGCTGTCGTTTCTTCATCCAGCCGATTTCTTAAATCTTCATACCGTTTTGTTCTTGATAATTTTTCTGCCATAAGATCCTCCCAAGCATTCTTTTAATATTATACAAAATCTGATTCAATTCTACAATATGCTTTACATAAAGCTATTTTCTCTATAAGTCAACCACTGTCTTTAAAAATTTCAAACCGGCAAGATGTGTCTGTTCAAATCGCTCATACCAATCCGCCCAAAAGATACAGTCTTTGATTTCAAAATGACAGTTTTCAATTAAAACATCGATATGTTTCAAAGATGCCTTGAATAAAAGATAAACTTTTCTCATATCCGCTTTATTCATTTTTATGCCATTTTGATTACAATAATGACATAAAAAACCACCTTCTTTGATACTCAGCGTTTCTAAAGCATCTTTTCGATGACAAAGAGTACAACCATCGACAAATGGCTGAATACCTTCTGCACATAAGATTTCTTTTAATACAAAACAACCATAAGCAAAGACAGAATTTCTTTGGTCCTGAACCGCTTTTAAATATTCCAAAAAGGCTTCCAACAACAAGGGACTAGACTTAGTCTTTAATAAAATATCGCGTAACAGAAAGCTAAAAGCCTGTATAGTTAGATCCTCCATTACACGATAAAAGAAACAAATTGGTGTGGCATGTATCAACAATCCCGGTCCCTGATTTCTTTCTTCGATCTGCCATGTCGCATATAAAAAAGGCTGACATCCGCTTCTAAGTTTGGAGCCTTCTTTCTGGATGCCTCGTACTCGAACCGAAACGATTTGATTCTTTGTCAACATCCATGCCAGCCCGTCATTTTCCTTATAATCTTGAACTTTTAAAACTATGCCGGTCGTTTTAATCGTCATTTAGCTCATCCAATCCGAATTCCTTGATTTTTTGTTCTTTATTTCGCCAGTTTTTCTCTACGCGAACATATAATTCCAAATCCACCGGACAACCAAATTTTTCCTTGAGTTCTTTTTGTGCCGCAAGACGAATTTTCTTGATCATACTTCCCTGCTTTCCAATCAATATCCCTTTTTGGGAATCACGATCGACAATGATCATCGCCTGTAGATGCAGACGACTTCCTTCCATCCTGCGATTTTCCAACACCACCGCAACACTGTGTGGAATTTCCTCTTTGGTCACAAATAAAATTTTCTCACGAATGATCTCCGTCGTTTGAAAATTCTCATCATGATCACTGATCATCTCCTGCGGGTACATGGCCATTCCTTCCGGAAGAGCTTGTTTCAATACTTGTAACAGCTCATCCAAGTTTTCTTTTTTGAGCGCACTGATTGGAATGATGGCATGAAAGTCATATTTATTCTGCCAATCCATCAGCACTTTGATCATGTTCTCTTTTGAAAGATGATCGATCTTATTGACCAAAAGAAAACAAGGCTTATGTAAAGATTGTATGCGCTCCAGAATAAACGAATCGCCTTTGCCAAAGGGTTGTGTGCCATCAACGATCCATGCCAGACAATCACAGTCCTCCATGGCCATATACGCATTCTTATTTAAAACACGTCCCAACTGCTGTTGCGGTTTATGAATGCCCGGTGTATCCACAAAAACAAACTGGGCATCTTTCTGGGTTAAGATACCGGCAATATTGTTTCTTGTCGTATTGGGTTTATCAGACATAATGGCCACTTTTTCTCGCAATAATGCATTTAAAAGCGTACTTTTTCCGGCGTTAGGTCTTCCGATGATCGCAATAAAACCTGATTTATATGTCATACTCGTTCCTTTCTAAATTATTTTTTGAATAAGGATCGCAAATCCAATAAAAGCACTGAAAAGACTCAGTAAAAAGACAGCTCCTGCTGCCATATCCTTGATCTGTTTTGCCTGTTTGGTATGTTCTAAAGAAATATAATCGACAAGCTGTTCGATACAAGAATTTATGATTTCTCCAACTACAACAAGCACAATACATAAAAGGATCCAAAACCATTCTTGTACAGTAAATCCAAGCAACAAGCCAAACAGGATCACTAGCAGGCCAAACAGCATTTGAAGAGCTATGCTTTTATCACAAATCGCATAGCGCAGACCGCTAAACGCATATTTAAACCTACCTTTGAACCACTTCATCCAGTATCACATCCTGTAAATCAAACATCTCTTTTTCATCCTGTGGACACATGTGATCATAACCCATCAGATGCAAAAGGCCATGGCAGAAAAGAAAACAGGCTTCTCTTCGTTTAGAATGTCCATACTCCTTTGCCTGTGCGCTGATAGCTTCCACATTGATGAAGATATCTCCTAATTCGTTTTCCTCTTCCTCCAAAACGATGTTGGAACTGTCATCCTGCAGAGCAAAGCTAATTACATCCGTACTGCGATCGATGTTGCGATATTCTTTATTGATCTCATGAATCCTTTCCGGTGTCACAAAAATGACACTTAACGTATAATCGTGGTTACGATGCAGAATAGAACAAGCTCGTTCTAAAATTCTTTGATAGTCTTTTTTATAGCGATAAATACTTTTATCTTTTGCTTCATTGATCATTACTATTTCCATATAAGAATTATACACCAAACATGAAAAAAGGACTATTCAAATCTATAGTCCTTACTTTGTCGTTCCTTTAGGTATAAAAGAATATCCTAATTCAATACTTTTGTTTTCACGTACAGATTCATCATCCACCAGCATTTTTGTCAATAAACGCATCGATACGGCCCCCATATCATACTCCGGAATATTAAAGGTTGAGATATTTGGTCGTGTCATGGAAAGATATTTATTATTGAGAACACATACAAGCTGGCAGTCATCCGGAATCTTATATCCGGCTTCCTGGCAGGAATTCAATACCGCAATAGCCTGCGAATCTCTAAACGTAAACACAAACTGGCTTGGTTTATTGGTCTTAAAGTATTCAGTTAAGAAATTATAAGAGCTTTTATATGTTTCATCATACGAAATGTATTTTTTAAACTCAATTCCGTGATCATGGAAAGCACGCTCAATTCCAGATCGCATCTGTTCCATCATACTTAAATTTAACTTGTCTTCCACCAACGAAATATCATTGATGCCCTTATCAAACAATTCATTGACCATTTCATAAGCCATTTTTTCAAAATCGACATAGACATTGCCTACATTGTTGACTTTAGTTTCCGGCAACAAAGAACCAACGACAACCATTGGAATCTGATATTCCTGCAAGACTTCCATCTCATCCTCTGAGAAATTGTCATTGAATAAAATAACACCATCGACATGAGATTTGATGATGGATTCGATCACATCCTGCATTTTAGAAATGCCCTGTGATGTTGTATGGAACATGATGTTGTAGTTATAGATCTTTGCCACATCCATCAAACCATTTAAAATTTTTCCATTATAGGCAAACAGTTTTTCACTCATGACGATCGATACGGTCGTTGTTTTGGATAAGGCAAGCCCCTGTGCTATTGCATTGGGCTTGTAGCCTAACTTTTCAATGGCTTCCTGTACCCTTTGTTTAGTGTCTTCACGAACCACATTGCTGTCATTAATGACTCGGCTGACCGTAGCCAAAGAAACATCAGCCTCCTTGGCTACATCATAAATCGTTATACGTTTCATAGCTTATTCTTCATCCTCCTGTATCCCCGAATCGGAAGTCGTACGATCTTTTTTATCGAGGAACTTACGGATTCCACTAAATACCGCATCCCCTACTTTTTGTGTAACTTGTTCCGCTGAATCCACGGCGTTTTTCAAACCTTCGCTTTCTCTTAATACATCCAGCTTTTCATCGGCCGTGTTCACAAAGTTTTTGATATTATCATTTTTCATCAAGGCATCGGCACCAGCTTTGATACCATCTCCAATCAAAGCACCGGCCCCCAGTAAAAAGTCTTTTCCGGCTGAAACTGTATTCTTAAACTGTTCTGAATTGCTGATTTCCACCGCTTTTTCTTTTGTCGCCTTTAAGACCTTTACCGTTTCATCTTTAGCCTTGTTCAAACCTTCTTTGACTTTCTCCGGTTCGGTATTTTCTTTGATCCATTCCTGCAGATCTTCAAAAATAGCCTTGATCTTTTCTTTGGCGTCCTGAATTACTTCTTCATTTTCTTTGTTGTTGTCTTCCTTCAGTGTCTCCAGCTGATCCATCGCTTCATTTTCTAATTCCTGAACAACTTCAGCGCTTTTGTTTTCATCACTCATGATTCATCCTCCTTATCTGATGCTGCATTAACAGGTTCTGTATCCATGACCGGGTTCTTCTTCGCATTGACCCAGTTCTTAATCTGATCTACATTCTTGACTACGGTACTGGCTGCTGTCTTTACGGCTTTTTTCGTAGTTTCTTGTACTTCATCGATCGTATGTGAGATATTCTCTGCTGTAGAAAGAGGAGCATCCAGCTTACGAAGCTGCTGTTCGGTTGTATCCAAGGTTCGAGTAGCGCTTTTTACCGTTTGTAAAAGCTCTTTTAAGATCAAAATCACATATACTAAAACAACGATGCCCAGCACAGGTAAGATCCAACCTGCAACCATCGCAACCGTAGAAAAAAATTCATTTACAGTCAAAATATCACCTCAGAATTATTATAACATTTCAAAGGAAGGAAGACCATTTCTTTTTGAAAAATTTTTCATAAATCTTGAAAACGCTTTAAAATAAAGACGGAGTTGAAAAAAGACACCCTAAAGGCGTCTATAAACGATACTATTTTAGAAGCTTTGCCAATTTGTCCTTTAACAGGTAAATATCCTTACTGGACATAAAGACATAGACAGCCGGTGCCATCTCTTTTAAGACCTCTGCTGATTTTTCATCGATATCCAATAAGATAGAATTCGGACATAAATCTAAAAGATCTTGAATCGTAACTGTAATACTTTCATCTTCTCTTTGTGCATTTTTAGGGAAATCACACAATACAACTTGATCAGCCGTATTTAAGCTGTCGGCAAAATCTTGAAGGAAGTATTGCAGCCTGGAATAACGATCAGGTTTATACAAGGCAATAACCTTCTTTTCCGGATATTTCTTTCGTGCCGAATCGATCATGTAGCGAATGGCAGTCGGATGATGTGCATAATCATCAATCAATACACTATCCTTGACTTCTTCAATGACAAAACGGCGGGCAATTCCCTGATAAGTCTTTAATCCCTCAACAATGTCATTTACAGGCATTCCTAACACATGACATAAGGCAAAACAGCCTAAGGCATCCTGCAGGAAGGGATCACCAACCTCACTTAATTCGATATGTGCTAAGACCTTGCCCTGATATAGACAATCAAAGTGCATTCCAAAAGGACCTTGTTCGATATTTACAGCCTGATAATCATTTCCCTTTTGTAAACCATATGTCGTAACAGGTACCGAATACGATAATTTTGGCAAATATGGATCATCTCCAAAAATGACACAGTGCTTCTTTGTCTGATTGACAAAAGATTGAAACGCATCGAGATAATCATCCATATCTTTATAATAATCAACATGATCCAGCTCAATGTTAGTAATCAGTGCATAATCTGGATGGTATGCCAAGAAATGTCGTTGAAACTCACAAGATTCCAATACAAAATATTTCGCATCCTCCGGCATATGTCCATGTCCATCCCCAATCAAATATCCTGTCGGTAAAAGCTGTGGCAAAACATGCCCCAAAATTCCCGTTGTCGTTGATTTTCCATGCGTTCCTGCCACACTGATAGATGTATAAGACTCCAACAATTTTCCCAGGTATTCATTGTAGTAATATGTCTTCACCGTTGGATTTTGCATAGCCGCTTTCACTTCCGGATTGGTTTCATCAAACGAAAGTCCAATAATGCAGGTATCATGATCATGAATATGACTGGCATCAAAGGTCGTGATCGGAATACCTCTTTTTTCCACTTCATCCTGTGTAAAGATATATTTTTCAATATCGCTTCCCGTAACATCTTTATGCTCATCATAAAGAATACTGGCTAAAGCTGCCATTCCTGTACCTTTGATTCCGATAAAATGATAGGCCACTTGACTCACCTCGAATCAGTCTTTTGAAAACAAAGTGGCTTGTTTGTTTTCTTTCTTTTCCGGTTTTTCTAACATCGAATCCAGAGAATATCCGCGATCCTTGCCGTTAGCTTCTTTTTGTGCCGGTTCCATCTTTGGAATATTCTGTACCACCGGTGTTACGCCCGGTCGATCGCCGTACATAGGCGAAAGAACTGTCATATAGTCTTCCAGCTGTTCCGGTTTATTTAAATCGATCGCATTGTGCACTTTGGACGTATCTTTTTTTGACTCTTCCATATTCCCAAAAATCGGAGAAATGATTGGTGTATATTCCAAATCCTCCTGAGTTCTGCGCACTTTTTTGGTTTTAGAGCGATCAAAATGATACATTTTTTTTCTTGGACGTGGCTCCTCGCTTGCTACACTGTCAACATCCAACCCTGTAAAGATCGTACTTTTAGGTTCTGTGCTTGCAGGAGTCTGACCAAAGTTTGCAATCTGTACATCTTCTGTCTGTGGTGCCAAATGAATCTGCGGCTCAACAAAAGTGGATTCCTGCGGTTGTTGTACCTGTACATTGGAAACCGGCGTCTCTTCCTTTTGAACAGGCTTGTTTACTTCTTCTTCCGGTTCTACTTCTTCAGTAAAAATAGCTTGCATTAAGTCTTTAAACATGTTTATTCCTCCACATCCTTTAACGCATCAAGATATGCTTCAATTTCCGGTCTGGTCTTTCGCAGTGAAGAGACAAAACGAGAAACTTCTTTTCCGTTTTTAAAGCTGACAAAGCTTGGGATTCCCATGATTTCCAATTCCTGTGCCAGATCCATCATTTCATCACGGTCTATTTCATAAAAATCATAGGCATCATAGGCCGCTTCGACACTTGGCATAAATGGTTTGATAAACATGCAGTCACCACACCATTTGGTCGTAAATAAGATGACACTGATCTTATCATTTTGAATAGCGGTATTAAATTCCTGTTCATTATGAATCTGTTTCATTTTCCTTCTCCTTTTTGAATACACAGCGATAGATAGGCTGTCCATTGGCAATAAATTTTTCTTCGTATTCGGTGATCGCATCTTCTTCATGCGGCTCTCTACGATAATTTACACATAAATCATCCAATAAAAAGCCGGCTTTCAAAAACTCCAGAACAGAATATTCAAACAACTTTTCATTATCCGTTTTCATCTGGATTTGTCCGTGCTTTGATAAGATCGACTGATATTGCTGAAGAAAGGAAGCACTGCTCAATCTTCGTTTCGCATATCGTTTTTTCGGCCATGGATCACTAAAGTTCAGATGCAGTATATCGACCTCTTCTTTGGCAAACCATGTATCGATCAAAGAAGCATCTCCATGAATCAAGAAAAGATTTTCCACATCCTTGGCTTCATCAAATTTCTTTGCCGCAATGCCGGCTGCACTCTCATTCTTTTCAATGGCCACAAACAATTCATCCGGATATTTACGTGCCATTTCTAACGAATAGTTCCCTTTACCGCAACCAATCTCTACATGAAGCAGGCGATATTGTCCCTTCCATAAAGATTTTTTTTCTTCGGGATGGGTGACAAGCTTCTGACTGTCGGATAAATATTCCACAGCCCACTTTACTTTACGCATTCGCATGATTAACTACACAAAGATACGATCGCATCGGCATAAATAGCGATGGCCTGTATCAAATTCTCCAATTTAATTCCTTCATCTCTTTGATGACATTCTCCGACAAATTGATCGGTCGTTTTTACTTCATTTGGCAAGACCGGTCCATAAGATACAAAATTTTCAAACTTACGAGCATAAGTTCCTCCACCCAATGTAAAGGCGCAGGAGAACGTATCTTTCGTGTATTTCTGATAAACCGCCATCAGATCCGTAACCAGCTTAGATTGTGGATCGACAAACAACGGTTTGGAATCACTTTCCATGATTGCACGAATGTTGGAGGATAAAGAAGCACATGTCGCATCAAAGCCTTCCATAATCGTTTTCGCATCAGTATCGTTTGGATAACGAATATCAATCAAGATACGTGTTTTACCATCTTCGATATCGACAATACCTGTATTCATCGTCAAGAAAGACATATATAAACCATTTTTATAAATACCAACCGGTTTTCCCTGCCAGTCTTGTAAGATATGATATAAATCTTTGGCAAGCTGATCATCAAAGGACTGACCAACAAAATTCAAAATGTGAACTGCTGCATTTACTCCTAACCATGGCATAGCTGCATGGGCAAAAACACCGTCAATATGAATCGTGTTGCCTTGAATACTTCCCTGCAAACCGTTGACTTTGCAGTAATAAGCAAACTCTTCTTTTTGTTTATCATTGATGGAGGCAAGTGTACAATCCGCTTTTCCGATCACGATATTAGGTCGACTGCCGGCATGAAAAGACTGGATCACACTTTTATCCTGCGATTCCAGGACGACATGCAGGCCACCTTTTTCTCCGTAGATGACCGGGAAATCGGCATCCGGTACAAATCCCATCTGTGGAATTTCCGCATGTTCTTTATAATAGTCCATACACTCCATTCCGCTTTCTTCATCGCATCCGGTAATCAACATGACTCTGCGCTTTAAAGGAATGTTTTGTTCTTTAATGATCTTTAGCGCATAATAAGCCGCCAAAGCCGGCCCTTTATCATCCATGACACCACGGCCGAATACATAACCGTCATTGACAGTGACTTTTAGCGGATCTTTTGTCCAGTCATCCCCAATCGGAACGATATCCAAATGACCCAATACACCTAATGTATCTTTTTGTTCACCATATTCAATGACACCGGCATAGCCATCAATATCTTTTGTCACAAAACCATCACGTTTTCCCATCTCCAACATCGCATCCAACGCTTCTCGGCATTTCTTACCAAAAGGCGCATTCTCAGCTTTTGTGGATAAATCACGTGTTGATTCTATAGAAACCAATGTATTCAAATCTTTAAGAAAGTCATCTTGTTTTTCTTGTGCAAATTTCAAAAAATCCATATGTTAGTTCCACCTCTCTTTGGTATTTTAACACATTTCAAATCGACTATAAACAGGAATGACAATTATCTTCTATTACGTTTTATAAAAATTCCTGATCATTAAAATCTCTACTATTTATCGCTATTTAGAAGAATTTCAAAAAATAAAAATGTTTACATTTGCTTTTGATATTATAACTGAAATCCAATAAATTCACTTTTTACAAAAAAAGGATTGCACTCTGCAATCCTAGTTCGATTCTTCTTTCTGTTCTTTTTTCGGTTCTTCCTTTGGTTTTGGAAGCAGTGCTTTGGCACTAACATTGATACGACCTTTGTTGTCGATCTCAGTAACCTTGACATCAATCGTATCGCCGATTTTTAAGACATCTTCCACTTTTTCTACACGGTGATGAGAAATCTTGGAGATGTGCAATAATCCATCCGTATTACCAAACAAGTTGACAAATGCACCAAATTTTTCGATACGAACGACTGTTGCGGTATAGACATCACCAACTTTAGCTTCACGAACGATATTAGAAATCATTTCTTTAGCTTTGTTGATCGTATCATAGTCATGATGATAGATCACAACTTTTCCGTCATCATCGATATCGATCTTGACATTGTCACAAGCCGCAATGATCTCATTGATCATTTTTCCACCTGGACCAATGACATCCTTGATCTTATCTGGATCAATGTTCATCATCGCAATCTTAGGAGCATATGGACTTAATTCCTTTCTTGGTTCCGGAATACATGCCAACATGTTATCCAAGATTTCCAGACGGGCTTTGTGCGCCTGTGCCAGTGCTTCTTCGAAAATATCCTTTGTGATTCCAGTCACCTTGATATCCATCTGTAAGGCAGTGATCCCTTTTGTAGTACCGGCAACTTTGAAATCCATATCACCAAAGTGATCTTCCATACCCTGAATATCCGTTAATACTGTATATTTACCGGAGTTATCATCCATGATCAGCCCCATCGCAATACCGGCTACCGGCGCCTTGATCGGAACACCGGCTGCCATCAAAGACATCGTTCCGGCGCAAATACTGGCCTGAGAACTGGAACCGTTACTTTCCATAACATCGGCAACGGTACGAATCGTATAAGGGAATTCATCTAAGCTTGGTAATACCTGCAACAAAGCACGTTCTCCTAAAGCACCATGTCCGATTTCACGACGTCCCGGACTTCCCATACGTCCGGTCTCTCCTACACAGTATGGTGGGAAATTGTAATGATGCATGAAACGCTTAGCTTCAACCTCTGTCAAATCATCAATGATCTGGTTTTCGTTGATAGCTCCCAATGTTGTGGTAGATAACACCTGTGTTTCCCCACGTGTAAACAAGGCGGAACCATGAACTCTTGGCAATAAATCGACCTGTGAATTCAATGGACGAATTTCATCGATGGCACGACCATCCGGACGCACTTTGTCTTCAATGATCAAACGACGAACTTCATCGGCTTCAATAGCACGACAAATTTCTTTTGTCTGTTTTGCGGCATTGTTCAATTCTTTTTCAGAATTGTATTCCTTGGCAGAGATCATCTCTACTGCTTCTTCTGTCAATTCATCAATTTTTCCGTAGCGTTCCAATTTTTCTTTGATGGATACAGCTTCACGGATTTTTGCTTCAAAGTTTTCACGAATTTCTTTATCTAATGCTTCATCAACTGCATATAAAGCCACTTCGCGTTTTTCTTTACCACAGGCTTTTACAATTTCTTCCTGGAATGCACAAAGCTTCTTGATTTGTTCATGTCCAAACATCAATGCCTGTAACATATCTTCTTCACTGACCTCTTTGGCCCCGGCTTCCACCATGTTCAAAGCCTGACTGGTACCGGCAACCGTTAGATCAATATCGCTGGCAGCTGCCTGTTCAACGGTTGGGTTACAAATCAGTTCCCCGTTGACACGACCGACTTTTACACCGGCAATCGGACCGTTGAATGGAATATCACTGATGCACAAGGCAAGGCTGGCCCCAAACATAGCCGACATTTCCGGTGAATAATCCTGATCCACACTTAAAACCGTATTCACGACCTGTACTTCATTACGGAATCCTTCCGCAAACAAAGGACGAATCGGACGGTCGATCATACGAGCCGTTAAAGTCGCGTGCTCACTGGGACGTCCTTCTCTTCGTAAAAAACCTCCCGGTATCTTCCCTACGGAGTATAACTTTTCTTCAAAACTTACTGTTAGCGGAAAGAAATCGATTCCTTCCTTTGCCTGATTCGATGCACAAGCGGTTGATAACGTAACGGTATCTCCGTAACGCACGATGACAGCACCATCTGCCTGCTTGGCAATCTCACCAGTTTCCACTGTGATCCCCCGACCACAGAAATCTAAATGAAACTCTTGTTTCGCCATATTTTACCTCTCTTTATACCGATTGTTAGTGTAACATAATCAGACAACAAAAAAAAGTAATCTTTCGATTACTTTCTCAGACCTAAACGAGCGATCAAAGATTTATAACGTTCCAAATCTTTGTTCTTCAAATATGCCAACATATTTTTACGACGGCCAACCATTTTCATCAAACCTCTTTGAGAATGATAATCATGTTTGTGTTCCTTGAAGTGTTCTGTCAAACGGTTGATCTGTGCTGTCAATACCGCAATCTGAACTTCCGGAGAACCTGTATCTCCTTCATGTGTGGCGTATTCTTTCATAATAGCCTGTTTTTCTGCTTTCAATAACATTTTTTCTTCCTCCTGTATTGTGTTCTAATGATCCAGGAATAAGGTCGGAAGTCTCCTTGTTCTTAGACCAAAAGCACGAATACTATATCAGTTTACATCGAGGAAATCAACTAAAATCGTATTTAAAATTTCCATTCCCTCAGGTGTCGGTTTTAAATACGGTTTTTCATATACAAGATATTCCGGCATGTATTTTCGTAATACATTTTGATAGATCGTATGAAAATCCTTCTGATACTTTTCTTGCCATTGGTCAACATTTAATCCAAAACTCGTTCGCAATGCCATCATGATCGCATCAAAAGCATTGTCCTCTTCCAAATAAACAGGATTGGGGCCTTCTTTTAAATACGTCTGCATATCCTTTGCATTTTCATACAACAACCCATTTTCTTTACCGGATGCACCACAGCCAATACCATAAAAATCCTGATCCGACCAATAATGAAGATTATGTCGAGAATAGGCTTTCTCTTTGGCAAAGCTGCTGATTTCATAATGTTCAAATCCATGTTCAATACACGCCGAAACGATGGTTTCATACATATCCGCTTCCAAATCTTCATCACAGGGCATAATATGCCGTTTTCCAAAAACAGAATTTTCTTCGATCTGTAAGGAATAGATGGAAAGATGCTTTATATCTAAGGCAAACGCATGGGCTAGATCCTCTTTCACATCCTCTAAAGTCTGATTTGGTAAAGCATAGATCAAATCAATGGAAATATTGTGGATACCGGCTTTATTAAAATAAGAAATCGCATCATAGACTTGTTTTATAGAATGTGTTCGACCAATAGCCTGCAGCCTTGTATTCGAAAACGTCTGAACGCCAAGACTGATTCGATTAACACCCAGCTTCTGATACAAAGCCGCCTGTTCCGGTGTCACATACTCTGGATTGCATTCAACTGTCCATTCATAATTGTTATCTAAATACGGTTTGAAGAAAGAAGCTAATTTGATAAATGCAGACTCTGAAAGAGAGTTTGGTGTTCCCCCTCCAAAATATAACGTCTTTAAATGCGATATAGATTTTGAATGAACTTCTTTTTGAATCTGATCCAACCATGGATCTATTCTGTTTTCATCGTAGATCCAGCGACAAAATGCACAGTAATAGCAAATGCTCCTACAAAACGGAACATGGACATAGCATGCATCCGCCATTATTGATCATCCATAGAAAGAACAGCCATGAAAGCTTCCTGAGGAATTTCTACCGATCCCACTTTCTTCATACGCTTCTTTCCTTCTTTCTGTTTTTCCAACAATTTCTTTTTACGAGAGATATCCCCACCATAACACTTGGCTAATACATTCTTACGCAACGCTTTGATATTGGTACGGGCAATAATCTTTCCGCCAATAGCTGCCTGTACCGGAATTTCAAACTGCTGCTTAGGAATGATGTCTTTTAATTTGATGGTCATCGCATTGCCACGATTATAGGCAAAATCCTTAAACACGATCGTACTTAAGGCATCGATGATTTGTCCGTTCAATAAGATATCCATTTTTACTAAAGCACTTGTTTTATAACCACTGAAATGATAATCCAGACTGGCATAACCCTTAGTATATGATTTCATCTTGTCAAAGAAATCATAGATGATTTCACTTAAAGGTAATTCATAAACCATGTTCATACGAAGATCATCAATCACCTGCAGATCGATGTATTCGCCTCGTTTTTTCTGACAAAAATCCATCATGGCGCCTACATAATCCTTTGGTACCATGATTTCAGCGCGTACATAAGGCTCTTCAATATGATCGATATTTTGTGTCGGCGGTAAAGCGGCCGGATTATCGATTTCCAACATCGTTCCATCCGTTTTATACACATGATAAATTACCGAAGGTGATGTAGCAATCAAATCCAAATTGTATTCTCTTTCCAACCGCTCTTCAACCACATCCATATGTAAAAGTCCTAAAAAGCCACAGCGGAAACCAAAACCCAAAGCCTGGGATGTCTCCGGCTCAAAGCGCAAAGAAGCATCATTTAACTTCAATTTGGATAAGGCTTCTTTTAGATCATCATAACGAGCATTATCCACCGGGTAGAGTCCACAATAAACCATTGGATTCATTTCACGATACCCATGCAAAGCCACTTCACAAGGTTGTTCCACTTTGGTAATCGTATCACCGACACGTACATCCTCGATATTTTTGATGGCCGCACTCACCCAACCGACTTCACCGGTCACAAGTTCAGATTTAATAACTTCCTTAGGTGTTCGAACACCAACATCGATGACCTCATATTCGGCACCGGTTGCCATAAAGCGAATCTTGTCTTTTGGTTTGATCGTTCCATTTTTAACACTGATAAAGGCAATAACACCACGATACGAATCGTAAAGGCTGTCAAAGACCAGGGCTTGAAGCGGTGCATCTTTATCACCTTTGGGTGCCGGTAACTTATGCACAATCTGCTCCAGTACCTGATCGACATGTAAGCCGGATTTAGCACTGATCTCTACCGCATCGCTGCAATCTAAACCGATGAGATTTTCAATTTCCTCTTTGACAACATCTGGTTGTGCGCTGGGAAGATCGACTTTATTTAAAACCGGTAAAATCTCAAGATCGTTTTCTAAAGCCAGATAGACATTAGCCAAGGTTTGTGCCTGTACCCCCTGAGCCGCATCAACGACAAGCACAGCACCATCACAGGCAGCTAAAGAACGAGAAACCTCATAGCTGAAATCGACATGGCCCGGTGTATCGATCAAATGAAAAACATAGTCCTGTCCATCTTTGGCATGATAAATCAGCTGAACCGCATTCAATTTGATTGTAATACCTCTTTCTCTTTCCAGATCCATAGAATCTAAGATCTGATCCTTCATCTCTCTTTTTTCCACAGTATCTGTTAATTCCAAAATACGATCGGCCAATGTAGATTTGCCATGGTCGATATGTGCAATAATTGAAAAATTTCGTATATTCTTCTGATCCATTTCACCACTCCTTAACTGACGCGTTTCCCTTTTAGATTTTGTCCTTGTCCATTGGCAAAATCCAGACCGGAAACAACCGGTTTTCCTTCCATTTGGCACTCCAAAATGATCAAAATGCCATGGTGAAGACTTAAACCAAAGCCTTGATCCACTTTTCCCAACCAAACAAAAGGATCCTTAACTTCCTGTTGTTTATAATCTACTTTATAAATCTTAAACTTCTTGTGATTGACTTCAATGTAGCCTCCCGGCGCATGCGATAAAGCATTGATCTGACAAAGAATGGCTTTGTCGTCTTTGGAAAGATCGATCTTTTCATCTTCTTTTTCAATTTTGGCCGCAAAGGTTACCAATGATTCGTCCTGTTCTACATAGTGTGCATCCTTAGAACAAATCGCATCATAATCTCTTATCAACAAGCGACTGGCCGCCAGTGCCATCTTTTCAAATAAGCTGGATGATGTTTCCATTGGCTCAATCACGATTTCCTCGGTATCAAAAACCGGTCCGGCATCCATAGCCGAAACCATCTTCATCAAAGACATGCCAGTCTTTTTTTCACCATCCCAAATGGCTCTTTGAATCGGTGCCGCTCCACGATATTTTGGCAATAAAGAACCATGAAGATTCACACAGCCATAAACCGGTGCTTCTAAGATTACATCCGGTACGATCTGTCCAAATGCACAAGTCACGATCAGCTCCGGCTTGGCATCCAAAACAGCCTGATACTCCTCTTTGATACGGTATGGCTGGAACACAGGAATGTCATGATTCAAAGCACATTCCTTAACCGGCGAATAAGTAATCTTCTGCTTACGGCCTACCTTTCGATCCGGCTGTGTCACCACCAGCACGATATCGATACCAGCTTCTATCATATTTTCTAATACGGTACAGGCAATTTGCGGGGTTCCCATAAAAACGGTACGTACTTTTTTCATATCCATTCCTCCAATCTTGGCTATTATACCCTATTTTTTTGAACTTGTGTTGCATTAAGAACAATATTTTGTTATAATTCAAAAGCAATTTAAGTCAGGAGGTGCAAGCCATGCCACAAATTAAATCGCAAAAGAAACGTGTTAAAACAAATAACAAAGCGCACAAATTAGTTGTATCCAAAAAAACGGCTTTAAAAACTTCCATTAAAAAAGTTTTAGCTGCTGTAGAAGCTCAGGATAAAGAAGCAGCAGTTGCCGCATACAACGAATGTTGTTCAAAGCTTGATAAAGCTGTCGCTAAAGGCGTACATCATAAGAACTATGCCAGCCGACAGAAATCACGTTTGGCTACAGCTATCAACCATATTCAGTAAAAAAAGTTTCCGCTTGGGAAACTCTTTTTTTTTACATCCATTTTAAGATCATGTTCTCAAAACCTTCATCCTTATCGATACGCCCCATTTTCATTTCCTGATCCAATGTAGCCAAGGTTTCTAACTGATCCAATAATTCCTCGCTGGTAAAAGATTGCGCCTTTTTCATATTGATCTGTACCCGATAAGGATGTGCCTTTAAAAACGAAGCGATTTCTTCTTTTGTCATCGCCTGATTCATGCAAACTCGAACCTGAAATAAAAAGCGAACCTGTGATGCCAACAATCCGATGATTGCTACCGGCTCCATATTCTGTTTTCGAAAGTTTCGATAAAAAGCTAATAAACGAACCCCGTTTTTGGAAAACAGCGCATCGACCATCTTAAAAACATCGTTGATCGGCTCCGGCGTAACCAATGCTTGTACATCTTCTAAATGAATCACATCTCCATAGGTTTTTAATTTATAGATTTCTGAATCGATTCGCATCGCATCCAGTCCGACTCTTTGACAAAACCATCGTAAAGCATCCGCATCCATATGCAGCTGTTCTTTCTTGATATGCTCCTGAATATAGCTTCTCTGGCTTTGTTCATCTAAGGCAATACAACTATACACCGTGGAAATTTCCATCAACTGTTTTACTGCTTTTTTTCTTTGATCCAGCTTGGCGCTTTCACAGATCAAAACAAGTACATAGCCATCTTCCCCATTTCTTTTTAAAAACGGTTCAATGTCATAATGCGTGGTATTTTTCGAAGACAGGAAAGTGCAATGCTCCAGACAGATCATCTTAGCCTCATCAAAGATAGAAATGCTATCCATCTCCTGCAGGACTTCCTCCTGTGTTTGCACCAGTGCATCCAAACGTACGATATTTTGAATCTTATGCTTTCTTTTAATCACATCTACCTTTTGATGAATACGACTTGTATCATCACCAAATACGATATAGAACATATTTAAATCACCGAACCAATTATACCAAAAATATGATTCCCTGTTTGAAAAAAATGTAAACCATGAAAGCTGTAAATTTGTATCATCCCTACATCTGCAGTATTCAGTGCATCAATCCCTGCTTCCTGTAAGTTATTGAGTACCTCAAGATCAGGATGTCCGTATCGATTCCCTTTTCCGGAAGAGATCAAAGCAAGTTGAGGATGCACGTGATGCAAAAAGTCTGGTAGAGAACTGGTTTTAGAGCCATGATGTCCTACTTTTAGAATATCCGCTTCTAGATTCGGATATTGGTGAAGCAACTGTTTCTCAATCGTTCTTGAAGCATCGCCCATCCATAAATAGGTCTGATCATCATAAATAAAATAAGAGATGATACTTTTATCGTTTTCTTCTTTCGCATCACGATTTTCCAACAGTGAATAAAACGGATAGGAGACATTGATCTTTTGAAAAGGCTGTGTAATGATCGTATCAATCTGTAAATGCTCCTTTAACGTTTCAATACCGCCGATATGATCAAAGTCTTCATGCGTCAAAATAACCGTATCAATTCTGTTGATATGCTTCTTTTGAAGATATGGCAATACTACTTTTTCCATATTGTCCGGATGCATGATATTTTCTCCACAGTCAATCAATACGGCTGATCGCAAAAAAGGTTCTGTGATCAAAGTGCAGTCCGCCTGTCCGATGGAAAAGACCGTCACTCTAAAGAAAGGATCACAATACGGTAAAACAAAAGGCGTCAGTATCGTGATGACGGATAATAGCACAGTTATTCTCTGTTTGTGATAAAAGAGCAATCCAAAACAGGCGGATAACCATATCAATAAAAATAAGAGACCGGCATCATAAAACCACGTAATCGAAGGAAGTGCATTCGCAAACGCAGTCCAGTATGTTGAAATATCCACAGCCGGAAACCACAATCCAACACATGCCAGCAATAATACGATACCGCTCCATTTACGTAACCAGCTAAAACAAAGAAAGCTGAATCCATCCATCTCTTGAAAGTATAAAAATGAAAGTCCGAATAAGAGAAGCTTTCGTACCAACCATCTTTGTACTGAGCCTGAACACAAAACGACTGTCAATGAAAACAAAGACGGAAGAACAAAGGCAAAGGAAAGTGCTTTTTGCGGCATCAAAAGTAGAAATAAAAAGGTCGTACAGGCAAATTGATATTCCCATTCCTTAAAGAAATAACGAGAAATCTTTTGGCAAATATAGCGACATAAAGAAGCTGTAAAAACAAACAGCAAACCACAGAAGAGTCCTATCAAAATCATGAATAGAGTTATCCCTGAAGATGATACAAACCGTTTTAAAGCTTTCTCTACAGAATAGAGCAAAGACATCAATGGAAGCGATAAGCGCATGATTAAATCCGGTGTATCTTCCTTATAAATGCCATATAAAAATCCTTGTAAAGACGAAGAATGATGACGAATAAAACGATATACATCACTGCGTAAAGACCTTCCCTTTTGAACCAGAGAATCTTTATGAACAATTCCCTGATAATAAATATCGGACGTCTGAAGATACTGTTCAAAGGAAAATAACGAAAGATTATTCAAGGAATGCACACGTTTAAATTCTTTTATATCGTATTGATCACCATAATCTGCATCTTGAAGATCATATAAGAGAATCTTTGTTGTAGAATCCGAGGCAATCGCATAATTAGTCTTTATTTTTTCTATCACATACGTACCAGGTTTTGGCATTGTCGGCCGCATAGGATAAAAGCACAAAGAAACTAAACATACCATTATCCAAAGTACAAGGATACCCAAATACTTTGTATTGGTTGCACAAAACAAAAACAAACCACACACAAAGAGAATAAGTAGAAAGTATATATCCTTTATTGCCAACGACAGCCAGAAACCAACCACAAGAAAGAACATATTCCTTTTCATAGCGAAATCTGATCCTTGATGGCTTCAAACAGTTTGGGCCCAATTCCTTTGACGTTCATGATTTCTTCCAGCGTAGAAAACGGCTTTTCTTGACGATAGGCAATGATACGATCGGCCATGGCCGGACCGATTCTATGCAGGCGGCAAAGTTCTTCCTTGGAAGCAGAGTTTATCGAGATTAAATGCGCTGTTTCTTTTGAAGATGGAATCATGATCGTACTGTCCGGTTCCACATTTTCTAACAATGTCAAATTTTGTACGTCTGCTGCCTTGGTAAGTCCGCCTGCTTCCTCAATGAGATCTTGTATTGTAGCTTCCCACTTGATAGAATAAATCCCTGGTTTATTGACTTCTCCTTTTATCTCTGCTTTCTTGATCGTTGGTGCGACTAAATCCAAAGAAACCGGCTGATATCGATTCCAGTACGCAAAACAGAGACAAAACACAAATAACAAAAAAAGAAGAGTTCTTTTCATAATATATCACCCTTCTTTTATATACGTATAAAATTTGAAAAACTATTACTTTATACTTAAAATTTTTACTTTATATGGTTCTTCGACACGTGTAACGGTTACTGTCTCTCCAACTTTGTGATCCAAAATAGCTTCGGCCAATGGTGTATTGTTGGAAAGCTTTCCGTTTAATGGGTCAGCTTCAATAGAACCTACGATAGAGAATGTGTTCTCCACATGATCCTGTAAATCTTCCAATGTCACGATCGATCCCAACTTCACAACGGCATTTTTCTTCTTTTTCTTGCCATCGGATTCTTCGATAATTTCCGCATTTTTGATCATTGTCTCCAATTCACGAATACGAGCTTCTACCTGCGCCTGATGATCTCTGGCTGCATCATAATCCGCGTTTTCGGACAAGTCCCCCTGTGCACGGGCTTCCTGTAATTCAATGATGACCTGCTGACGGACATTTTGAACTAGATTTTCATGCTCTTTGACAAGATCATTATACCCTTCCTGGGTGACATAAAATTTATCATTTTCCATTGTTTATTCACTCCTTGATTGCATTGTGATTATAGCATACCCACTGTTTTTTTCAATCCTTAATTCAAGATCAGACCCAGCTCTTCACAAATGCGCTGATGTTCCTCATACGTCTTGGAATAATACACCTTACCATCTCCATGAATATCGGCCGCAAAGAATAAATACTCTGAAGATTCCGGTTCTAATACAGCGAGTAAGGCATCGCCTCCGGGATTTAAAATAGGTCCAACCGGCAGTCCGTTATTCAGATATGTATTATATGGAGAATCCACATCCGTTTGTGTTTCACAATCCTGTGGATCATCAAACTGATCATACAACGCATAGCAGACAGTAACGCTGGATTCCAAACGCATATCCTGATTTAAACGATTGTAGAAGACACCGGCAATCGTGGCCATATCTTGTTTAGTACCGGACTCAAACTGTACGACACTGGCAAGTGTTACCAGTTCATGTACCGAGTAAGAGCTATTTTCAAAAGCGGACTTATGTTCTTCATAGAAAAGTTTAAACTGATCCAGCATTGTACGTGTGATCGTATCCAGATCGGCATCATCCGCTAAGAAATACGTCTCCGGAAACAAATACCCTTCGAGCTTCACTTTATAGTTATCGTTGTTAAGGGCATCCGCATCCAAAAAGGCATAATCTTTTGACAATGTTTGAATATATTCGCTGTCATTCCACAAAGATAGAATCTCATCGGTGCTGTAAGATGGATACAGGCTGGAAATCGAAGCGGCTACTTCCTTAGCCCATGTTCCTTCCGGTACTGTCAATCGTTTTTCTTCCTGTTTGGCATTTTCCTGATTTCCGATATACGATAAGATTTCTGAAGTGCTCATACCATCGTTTAACTCAAATAGACCGGCATAATACTGATTCATTCCTGTAAAGCGGGCATACAGCTTAGCCACGGAATCAGAGCGAATCAAATGTTGTTCTTCTAATGAGGTCAAGACAGAATCAAAGGTTTCTCCTTCTGTAATTTCAAAAGAAATGGTTTCTTCTCCATTTCCCACCGGCTCTAAATTCATGCGCACATAAATAAATGTACCGATACCGGCAATCCCCAACAACAATACGATAATCAGCAGGATTCGAGGCCATAAAGCCTTTCGCTTTTTTCTTTGTTTAGGCATTTTCCTCATCCTCAGCAAAGGTGTTGATCACTTCCTCTACCATTTCCCACTCTTCTTCGCTTTCAATCGGATATAAATTTCCCTGATCGTCATAACAGGAGGCAAATACTTCTTCTGTATCGTGGTCAGCATCCTGAAAAACAACGTACTGTTTCTTTTTGTCTTCACTGTCAAAAGTAAAAAGAATAGTCATCTTTTTTTCATTTCCGTTTTCGTCCTGTACATACAAACAATTTGAATCTAACATAATTTTGTTTCCTTTCCAAAAAAAATAGGGATGTTTAAACTCCCCCATTTTGTTGATCTAAATACCCTTGAAGAATCTCGACTGCTGCCAGCTGATCGATGATCTTCTTCCGTTTTTTTCGGGAAACATCACCTTCTAAAAGGATCCGCGTTGCACTGACTGTCGTCAAGCGCTCATCCCATAGAGTTACATCGTAACCCTCTTTTTTTAATTCTTCGGCAAACTGGATCGATATCTCGGCCCGTGTGCCTATATCCCCATTCATATGCTTTGGTAAACCAAGCACGACTTTTTTAACTTGATTCTTTTCTAAAAGATCCAATACCTCATCAAAACAGATATCATAATCTTCCGATGGAAAACGGATCGTTTTCAAGGTTCTTGCCACTAATCCTGTCGCATCACTGATCGCAACCCCACAAGTAACGCTTCCAAGATCCAAACCGATGATACGTGCCATTATTTTTCCAAATATGCGCGAACCAGCTCTTCGATAATTTCATATCGTTCAATGCGCTGAATCAGATTACGCGCATTTTTATGCGATGAAATATAAGCCGGATCATTGGAAATCAAATAACCGGCAATCTGATTCACCGAGTTATAACCACGTTCTTCCAACGCCTCAGAGACTTCACGCAAGATCCCCTTGATATTTTCTCGACGAATCTCTTCGGTAGTAAATGTCATAGTTTCTGTAATATCTTTCATACTATCACACTCCTTGCTACGAGTAATTATACACGATTCAAAATAAAATGAAAACACAAACGATTCAATAAAAAAGGAGATTGGTGATCCCAATCCCCACATTAGATCTCTTTTAGTGTATTTTCTACCAGTTTCATGGCTTCATCGACCTTAGAAATGTCCTTTCCTCCGGCCTGTGCCATATCCGGTTTTCCACCGCCGTTACCATCACACAGCATGGCAGCCTGTTTAACAAGTTTACCGGCATGCACACCTTTTCTCACCGCTTCTTTTCCAGCTCCGGCAACAAAGACAACTTTATTGTCATTTACATTCACAAAGAAACATACGATGTTTTCATCCTGGCCCTTTAAATTAGAAACGAAATCCTTTAAAGCCGACGCATCCATGCCCTGTACCTTTTTGATCAAAGCTTTGATAGATCCACATTCTTTAGCTTCCAGGATCCATTCTTTGGACTTTAACGCAAAAATCTGATTCTTCAAATTTTCATTTTCCTTTTGCAGCGCATGCATCTGTTCCAGGAAAGAATCAACTTTCAGTTCAATTTCCTTTGTGCTCTTTTGTTTAGCACTCTTGGCAATGTGTTCCAGCTGTGCCTGCTGATGCGCACATTCTTTATAAGCAGCATATTTTGTCTTGGCCGTAATACGACGAATATCCGAGCCGATACTTTCTTCACTGATGATCTTGCACAAACCAATCTGTGAAGTATGATCCACATGGCAGCCACCACAGAATTCTTTGGAAACATCACCCATCGTTACAACACGAACACGATCACCATACTTTTCATTAAACAGAGCTGTAGCTCCGGATTTTCTGGCATCTTCAATATCCATAACTTCTTTGGTAACGGTATAGTTGGCATCGATATACTGATTAACCAAGTCTTCAATTTCTACCAGCTGTTCTTTGCTCAGCTTTTCAAAATGATTGAAGTCAAAACGCAAGTAATCTTCACAAACATAAGAACCAGCCTGTGAAATATGACTTCCGACTACTTGTTTTAAAGCACTCTGCAACAAATGCGTACAGGAGTGATTAGCTGTAATGGCAGCACGTTTTTTGGAATCTACTACCTGATGTAATGTCATGCCTTCTTTTAAAACGCCCTGTTCCAACTTGACCTGCAGCAGGTTTTGTTTATTTGGTGCTTTTTGTACATCCAGTACCTGTGCTTTGATTCCATCAGCTTCCAAAACACCTGTATCCGCAATCTGTCCACCACTTTCGGCATAGAAGCAGGTCGTATCTAAGATGATCTGGCCTTCCTCTTCTAAACCATCCACACGTTTTCCATCCTTGAACAAAGCGATAATCGTTCCATCACATTCCAAATGATCGTATCCAATATATTCACTTTCCTGTGTAAATTCCATCAAATCTACATGTTGCGAAGCAAAAGATTCTTTGGTATTACGGGCATTACGAGCACGTTCTTTTTGAAGTTGCATCTGGGCATCAAATTCATCACGAAGCACTTCCAAACCACTTTCCTGAGCAATTTCCTGTGTCAACTCAAATGGGAACCCATAAGTATCATACAGCTTAAAGACAATTTCACCGGAAAGCTTACCATTCTGCGCTTTCTGAATTTCCTCATCCAGTAAAGCCTGTCCATTTTTCAAAGTCTTTTTAAAAGTATCCTCTTCTATTTTGATCAAACGCTGGTTAAATTCCACATGCTCCTGTAAATACGGATAGAAGTCCTGCATCGTATCGGCAACAACCGGAACCAGTTTATATAAGAAGGCATCCTCTAATCCTAACTTCAAGCCATAGCGAACCGCTCTACGAAGCACACGACGAAGAACATAGCCACGACCACTGTTTGAGAAGTTGGCACCATCACTTAACGCAAAAGTTACGGTACGAATGTGATCGGCAATGACACGATAAGCCATTTTATATTCACCCTCGTATGGATGTTTGGCCAGTTTTTCAGTCGCATGAATGATTGGTAAGAATAAATCGGTATCAAAGTTTGTTTCACCATCCTGAATCAAGGCAACCAAACGCTCCAGGCCCATACCGGTATCAATATTTTTCTGTGGCAATTCTTTATAATCTTTTCGATCGATAGAAGGATCACAATCATATTGAGAGAATACGATATTCCATACTTCGACATATCGATCATTTTCCTGTTCTTCAAAGAACAGACGTTCTCCCAAGTCTTCCGGATCGTATTTTTCACCACGATCAAAGAAAATCTCAGAATCCGGTCCACCCGGTCCTTTCCCGATTTCCCAGAAGTTATCATCCGTTTTCAAGATGTGTTTTGGATCTACACCACATTTTTCAGTCCAAATGCGATACGCATCCTCATCATCTGTATAAACCGAAACATACAAACGATTTTTATCGATACCCATCCATTTTTCACTCGTCAAGAATTCCCATGCGAAAGGAATGGCTTCTTCTTTAAAGTAATCTCCAATACTAAAGTTTCCCAACATTTCAAAGAATGTATGATGACGTGCTGTTTTCCCTACATTTTCAATATCGTTGGTACGAATGCTCTTCTGTGCATTGGCAATGCGATTACAACGCGGTTTTTCACTTCCGTCAAAATACTTTTTCAAAGCGGCAACTCCCGCATTGATCCATAATAAAGTTGGATCATTGTTGGGGATCAAGCTGGCGCCCGGTTCGATCATATGTCCTTTTTCTTTAAAGTAGTCCAGGAACATCTGTCGAATTTGATTTCCACTTAACTGTTTCATTTCTTTCCTCCAATAAAAAAACGTCCCTATCTCTAGGAACGTTATCAACGCGGTACCATCCTAGTTCGTCTTCCTGTTGGAAAACGCCCTTAATTCTTCTTTAACGCAGAATACGGCTTCACTCCAAAGTAGCTTCAAAGAGTCTTATTGTAAGGCTTGCACCAAACGCCTTATCTCTAACTGTCCAAATTCTCTTCTACTTATCTTTTTCATCATCAAGCTCTCAAATTCTAGCATTCTTTTAAGATTTTGACAAGTAACTTCAACCCTTCCTGCAGACGATCTCTATCTAAATACGCAAAAGAAACGATCAGACGATCTTTTGTCGGTGTATCGATACCGATTCCTTTTTCTTCACAAGTCTTTATGATCGCAAAGACATCACAATGTGAAATATCGATCTGATAGCTAAAATACGCCTCCTGCAAAAGGACAGAAAATCCGGCGGAAGAAAGAAGATCATGCGTGATCTGCTCTTTTTTCGCATACTCTCTTTTTAGCTTGCGCACATGTTTTTCCAAATATCCATTGGCGATATATCTTGCCAGTACCAGCTGTTCCAGCTTGGAAGCGGTCGGGCCAAATGAATCTTTAAACTGTTGATGAGCGTATTGAAACTTTGTATTTAAGATCATATAGCTTAGACGTAAGGATGGCAATAAGAGTCTTGAAAAGGAACTGAAATAGATTACATTATCCATGACACTGGCAGATTGTAAAGCCTGTCTGGGTTTGGAATGATAGGTCAATTCCCCATTATAGTCATCTTCCAGAATTAAAAAGCTTTTATCATAGGATAGATGTAAGATCGTATCCCGCATAGAATTCGAAAGTGGTGCAAAATCACGTCCAAAACAAGCCGTATTGATATATAAAATATCAATATCCAGTAAAGATAATTCCTCTATATATCTTTCTTTGGATAAAAAGTGACAATCAAATCCAAAGGATGTAAACACATGGTTGACTTCTTTGGATACACCTTCTTCCATTGCGATCGAAACCGGTTTTTCCAACAGTGAACAAAAATCAAACAACAATGATTGAAATCCAGATCCTACTAAAATCTGAGCACCAGTCGCCAAGATTCCTCGATTATGATAAGCATACTCACTAAGGGCGGTCCGCAATTCTTGTTCGCCCTGTTTATCTCCATAGGTTGAAATCAACGGCGTATCTTGGAAGACATCTTTCATATATCGTTTCCAGATTCTAAGATCAAAGCTATCCTGACTGACGGCATGACTTCTAAAATCATATAAGTATTGTTTCGGTATGTCTGAATTTGAAACCTCTGCTATGATTTGTTGGCGATGAAGCTGATAAGGCTTGATATCCACGATAAATCCCTTTTGTGCCTCGCTGATAATATAACCATCCAATACTAGTTGTTCATAACCTCTTTCAATGCTAGTTTTTGAAAAGCCGAAGATCTGCACACTTTTACGAATACTGGGAAGTGCATCTCCGTATTTTAAATATCCTTTTTTGATATCCTCTACAAATTTGTTATAGACCTGCATATATCGTTTCATAAACTGTCCCCTTAAAATTTAACATAATTGTATATTTTATAAAAGACACTTTATTCGTAAAATAGAGACAAAGGAAGGAATGAGATAGATATGAAAACAAACAAACAAATTCAACAAATTGTGCTCAGTGCCTTAGGAATTGCCATTGTATTTGTCGCAACGATCTTGATTCGTATTCCCAATGCGATGCAGGGATATGTTAATATGGGTGATGGATTTATCCTTTTATTTGCTTCTATTTTAAATCCCGGTTTATCATTTCTTGTTGGTGGCTTAGGCAGCGGTTTGGCGGATGTGGCCGGAGGCTATGGTTACTACTTTATTTTCACCCTGATCATTAAAGGGCTGGAAGGCTTTATCGTTGCCTACCTGTTACAAAAAAATGATCGGCCGATGTATCGCATACTTTGGTACCTGATTGGCTCTATGATCATGATCGGTGGTTATTTTATTGCCGATTCAATTGTCAACCAAAGTGTATGGTTAGGTCTTGCCAGTGTATGGGGTAACTTATTTCAGGCTGTCATGGGATTTCTGGTTGCGATCGTTGGCTACCCTCTTTTATCAAAACTTCATATGGTATCTTCTGAAAAAGCCACACATTAACGTGTGACTTTTTTTGTGATAATAAAAAAGAACAAA
This sequence comes from Faecalicoccus sp. LCP19S3_E2, assembly GCF_052121255.1. Taxonomy (NCBI): domain Bacteria; kingdom Bacillati; phylum Bacillota; class Erysipelotrichia; order Erysipelotrichales; family Erysipelotrichaceae; genus Faecalicoccus; species Faecalicoccus sp. LCP19S3_E2. Next base: position 266,238 of record NZ_JBQKEP010000003.1, read on the forward strand.
TCCATATGATTTGTTCTAATCTTTTAAATGGTCCCCGAGGCCAGACTCGAACTGGCACGGTATCGCTACCGGTGGATTTTGAGTCCACTGCGTCTACCAATTTCACCACCCGGGGAAATCTCTTTATCGCTGTTGCTTGTCTATTATAACGAATTCAAAAATAGAAATCAATACCTTTTTTTGAAAAGCTGAAAACAAGCCGAAGAAGCATTTGAAAATTCCACTGAATTTCTCTATAATGGGCCTATGGAAAAAGTACTAGTTGGATTAAGCGGCGGCGTAGATTCTGCCATTGCCGCCTATATATTAAAAGAACAAGGTTATGATGTAACATGTTGTTTCATGCGAAATTGGGATGCGTTTGCCAATAATGATATTGAAGGCAATCCTACCATACAAAATGATGTATGCCCGCAGGAGCAGGACTACATGGATGCCAAGGCGGTGGCTGAACATTTAGACCTGCCGTTATTACGCGTTGATTTTATTAAAGAATATTGGGATTCTGTTTTTCAAACCTTCTTAAATGAATATGAAAAAGGACGTACACCCAATCCGGATATTCTTTGTAATAAATATATTAAGTTTGATGCTTTTTTTGACTATGCCATGAAACATGGATTTGATAAAGTGGCTACCGGCCACTATTGTTCAAACGAAACCAAAGATGGCTTTACCTATCTTACACGTGCTGCCGATCAAAACAAAGATCAAACTTACTTTTTGTGTCAGGTTCCGGAAAAAGCATTGGCAAAAACGCTATTCCCCATTGGAAATCTAATCAAGCCGGAAGTTCGAAAACTGGCAGATCAGCTGCATTTAGAAAGTGTTGCCACAAAAAAAGACAGTACCGGAATTTGTTTTATCGGTGAAAGAAATTTCAGACAGTTTCTTTCCAACTACCTTCCCAATAAAGAAGGTGATATCGTAGATATCGACACCGGAAAGAAGATTGCCAGACACTGTGGTGTTCTATACTATACGATCGGTCAAAGAAAAGGACTTCATATCGACCATGAAAAAGGCCCGTGGTTTGTCTGTGGAAAGGATGTTCACAAAAACATTCTCTTTGTATGTCATACCGATCATAGAGAATGGCTCTATTCGGATTCCTGTATCGTTAAAGGTATTAACTGGTTAGTACCGGACTTAAAAGAAATTCCGACCAAGCTGACCTGTAAGTTTCGATATCGTCAGGCTGATCAGGATATTGAAATCGTTTCTTTTGACAAAGACAGTGCAATGATTCGATATCCGCAAAAGATCGCATCGGTAACCGTGGGACAGGAAGCCGTCTTCTATCACGGACATGTTTGTCTGGGTGGCGGTGTTATTGAACAAGTCTTTGCGGGTGATGAAGATTTAAACGAGAAGATTATTCAAACATATAAGGAGAAAATCAGTGGATAAACAAACCATAAAAGCCAGTTTGGATTTTATCATATTCGAAAACCAGGAAACCCACTATGTTGTGGGTTCTTTTTCTGAGACGGAAACATATCATACTTTTACCGGAGCCGGTCGCCTGCAAGATCCAATTGAGGATCAGGAGTATGAATTGGTTGGCCGCTACATTACGCATCCAAAGTATGGTTCTCAATTTCAAATATTTAGTGCACAGAAGGTTCTTCCAAAAAAAGAACGAGCTATTCTTCATTTTTTGACCAGCGATGCCTTTCCTACCATTGGTAAAAAGACAGCACAGGCAATCTATGACACATTGGGAGAGGAATGTCTGCATCACATTATCGAAGATCCTGGAAAACTCGATATGGTTCCCGGTCTAAATGCCAAAAAAAAGGAAATCATCAAGGAAGGTTTACAGTCCTTTGACGGCTTTAATGAAACTTATGTCCGTCTTATGGAACTGGGGTTGGATCAAAAAAAGATCGAACTGTTGGAACAAGCCTATGACAATGTTTTAGATGTGATTGAAGAAGATTGTTTTCGCCCTTACTATGAAATTTATGGTTTTGGCTATCGATCGGCCTTAAAGTTAGCCGATGGCCTTGAAATGGATAAAAAAGATACTCGTCGTATGGATGCCTATGTCTATGAACTGACAAGAAATCTAAGCATGGCAACCGGAAATACATATATTTTTAAGACGTCCCTTTTGGAACATTTGCCAAATTGTTCGATAGAACTGCTGGATGAAATCTTAGATCGCTTATGTCTTCATAAAAGTCTTCATGTCGATGAAAACAAAGTGTATCCGTTTGGTTTATATGATGAAGAAATTGAAATTGCCAAAATCTTATCCCATCATCAATTTAAAGTAGATACCCTTTCCAAAAAAGACTTAGATAAAAAAATAGAAGAAGTGGAATTTGCTTATAACCTTCAATACGACAGTGTACAAAAACAAGCCATTGAAACTTTTTTTAATCACAGTATTTGTATCATCAATGGTGGACCGGGTACCGGAAAAACAACGACTGTTAAAGGGATTCTGGCTTTATACAATGCCTTCTATCCGGATTCAAAGATACAGCTTTGTGCTCCAACCGGTCGTGCCAGCAAGCGTTTGAGTCAACTGGCTTATGCGGACAGTAAAACCATTCATTCCCTTTTAAAATGGAACAAAGATGATAATACCTTTGCCAAAGATGAAAACGATCCCCTAGAACTGGATGTATTGATCATCGATGAATTCAGTATGGTCGATACCCATCTTTTCTGCAGTTTATTAAAAGCCCTACCGGATCATGCACGAATATTAATGATAGGTGATGAAGATCAGCTGGAAAGTGTTGGACCGGGAAAAGTATTTGAAGATATCATTTCAAGTCAGGTCTTTCCGGTCATTCATCTGGAAAAAATCTTTCGTCAAAAAAATGGTTCTGGTATTGTTACACTGGCTAAAGAAATCCGCGAGGAAACTACATGTACCTATGAAGATGGAGTCAACTTTATCGAAGAAAGTTCACAAAGGATCCTGCCAATGATACAAGGACTCACAAAAGATATGAATCTGGATGATTTTCAGATCTTATCACCGATGTATAAAGGGGCTGCCGGCATCGATGCGATCAATGTGGCGATGCAGGAGCAATTTAATCCAGCCTCGATAAACAAGCAGGAGCTAAAGGTCGGTACAACTACCTTTCGTGAAGACGATAAGGTCATGTTACTAAAAAATCTTCCAGAGGAAGATGTATATAACGGCGATATTGGATATATCATCGAAATCGATAATTCTTCAAAAGCAAATCAAAGAATCAGCGTGGATTTTGGCAATCGAATCGTAGATTTTACGTATGATTTTCTCTATTATCTCAAACATGCCTACTGCATCAGTGTTCATAAAGCCCAAGGCAGCGAATATGACACGGTTTGTTGTGTGGTCGATCAAAACTCTTTGCACATGTTGGAAAAGCGCTTGTTATATACGGGGATATCCCGTGCAAAAAAACAGCTTTTCATCATTGGACAACGCTATGTTTTTGAAAAACAGGTACGTTTAAAAAATCGCAGGATTCGACAAACAACACTAAAGAAAAGGATACAAGACTATATACGATAAAAAAACAGGTCACGGCCTGTTTTTTCTATGCAGAAGATTATGAATACCTCTTTTTAAAACAGTAAAGAAACCAAGGGACTGTACCATTTTATCTGAAGGCATATGATTACGAATCGCACGAAGAAGCTCTTTATTGCGTTTCCCCGCTGAAAAAGAGAAACTCCCATCACTTTTCGTAAAGATCGCAAAACGATTGATATAGCGTTTAAAATAAACCGATGCGGCTAAATAGTCGATTTCCTCCCAGGGAATTTGAATGTAGTCTTCGACCTTACGATCGTTATAATATTCAAACGCTTTATCACCGACCATAATCTTACCGGTACTGGTCAAGCCCATAAAACAGCTTCCCTTGACCGTCAACTCTGCTTTTGTATTCATTGATTGAACCATCGTATCACCTCAAAAAGAAGAAGTCCGGTAAAAACCGGACTTTTATACATTCTACATGAATCCGCAAAGAACACCAATGATACCAACAATGAAAAGACCAATAATAATAACGATCGGCGAAATATTCTTTTTCAATAGCCAGCAGATAAACAAAGTCAATAATACCGCCAGTAAACCTGGTGTTAATGAGTTTAAGTTATCTTGTAATGTAGTCGATGTTGTATCATACAAGAATTTTCCACTGTCATATTCACGTAAAATGGCCTGTAAAGATTCACCGGTACCGTCAAATTTAGAGAAGTCGATGATATTAACTTCATCATTGGCAACGGTAGATACAACCGGTGTTAAAGTGATGCTGACCCAACGCTGAACCAGGCCACCAATGACAAACATACCAAGGATACTGGCTCCCTGCGTAATCTTTCCTAACAATCCACCGGACAAGTCTTTGGTGATTGAAGTTCCTACTTTATAGCCAAACTCCTGCGTGTACCACATGAACGCAAAACGAATCACATTCCATAATACAAAGAATAATACAGGTCCTAACAAATTACCGCTCAGGGCAAAAGAAGCACCTAAAGCCCCTAAAATTGGACGCATGGTAAACCAGAAAGCCGGGTCACCGACACCAGCCAATGGTCCCATCATACCAACCTTAACACCCTGGATTGCCACATCATCAATTGGTGCACCATTGGCACGTTCTTCTTCCATGGCCAAAGTAACACCCATGACCGGAGAAGATACATAAGGATGGGTATTATAGAATTCCATATGACGCTTTAATGCGGAAATCTGATCTTCTTTGTTTGTATATAGTTTCTTGATAGCCGGAATGATGGAATAGCACCATCCACCGTTCTGCATACGTTCATAGTTCCAGGATCCCTGAAGAAACTGATGACGCCAACAAACTTTCATACGATCTTTTTTAGATAAAACAATTTTTTCTGCCATACTAATCTCTCCTTTCGATCCTAGTAATCATTCAGGATATCCCCTAACGGGTCACCTGTATTGGAGGCGTTTCCACCGGAACCTCCGCTTTCCTTCAATGCCAGATAAATCAAAGCTAAGGCAACACCAATGACACCCAGACCGATCAATGTGATCTCCTGGATACAAGCCAGTGTGAAACCTAAGGCGAAGAATGGCCAAGTTTCCTTTGTAGCCATCATGTTGATGACCATGGCATAACCAACAGCGGCAACCATACCACCACCAACGGTCATACCATTATTCAACCATGCCGGCATTGCCTGTAGAGCACTGGTAACGATATCCGATGGAACAAAGCACAAGATAGCTGCCGGGATCGCAATACGAAGTCCCTGCATCAAAATGGCGATATATTGCCAGATTTCAATCGTTTTAAAGCTTCCTTTTTCAGCCGCACCATCCATAATATGTACGATAGGAATGGCCAGCGTACGACAAATCATCGTTAAGAACAATCCAGCTACTGACAAAGGAACCGCAACCGCGATGGATGTAGAAATAACACTGTTTACATCGGTAGCTCCGTCTAAACCAAGCACCATGATAATGGCAGAGGCAACCGATGCCAAAGCAGCATCCGGTGCCACAGCAGCTCCAACGTTGGCCCATCCTAAAGCCATCAGTTGAAGATTTCCCGCCAACATGATCCCTTCTGTTAAGTGACCTGTTACAAGTCCGATCAATGTACATGCAACCAAAGGCTGATGGAACTGGAATTCATCCAAAATTCCTTCCATACCCGCTAATAAGGCTACAATGACAATGAGAATCACTGTAATAATATTCATATTAACCTCCAAAAACAATCTTATCCAAGTTCAGCTTCTGCTTTTTTCAAGATCGCATCCATATTTTCCGGGCTGTCGGCCGGAACTTTACGGACATCAAATTTAACACCCAGCTTTTCAATCTCACGCATGGTCTTTACATCGTCTTTATCAAAAGCTAAAGCCTTCGTAACCGCAACTTTTCCCTGTGAATGTGCCATGGAACCTACATTTAATGTTTTGATATCCACACCACCCTGAATTGCTTTTAGGGCATCCTGTGGTGTTTCAAACAACAACAACGCTTTGGTTGCACCAAAACGAGGATCCTTAGCCACAGCAATCATCTTATCAATCGGTACAACATGTGCCTTAACTCCCGGAGGAGCAGCCTGTATGATCATGTTTTTTCGCAATTCATCGTGTGCTACATTATCAGAAACAACGATGATACGATCCGGATTGGTTGATTTTGTCCATGTTGTTGCCACCTGTCCGTGCAATAAACGGGTATCGATTCGAGCTAATACATATTTGATATGTCCATCACCCAGCACGGTTCCTTCCGGAATGGCCTGCTGCATGACAGGAGCCGCACTCTGCTCTTTTTCTTCTTCCACCGGTTCCAGATCTTCCGGTTGAATGCGAACACCCTCTTTTGCCGTCTTGGCAATGTGCATCGCAATTTCATGAGCTGTGTCCATGCTCATTCTGGATGCATAGGCTTCAATCAACATAGGCAGATTCAAACCGGTTACAATAGCCCAGCTTTCATGCCCGTCTTTTAAAGCACTTGCCTGATTGAAAGGCGTTCCGCCCCAAAGATCCACCAGGAATAAGATCTCATCCTGTTGATCAAAGGAAGCAATCGCGTCTTCCATTTTTTTGCGAATATCCTGAGGTCCCTCGCTTGGTTTTAAAATGCAAGGTTTGACATTTGCCTGATCGCCAAAGATCATAGATCCGGACTGATGAATCCCTTCGGCAAATTCCCCATGACTCGCTAGGATAATTCCTACCATATTAACCTCCTATCTACTCACCTGTATATAAGTGATCATGTTGCCTGTATAAAAACAGCTCGTATTTGTATTCATTATATAGCCATACTATTTTTATACAGTGGTACATTCATCCTTATTTTAAGAAAATTAAAGCGATTTCGCAATAGTTATTCACAAATTTTCCCATATTCCCCTATTACCATCATCATTATCACATATTATTTGCATAAAAGAAAAACGAAGAGTTTCCTCTTCGCTATCTGTTTTGGTTAACTGATTTCATGATCTGACGAATCTGCGCTTCACTAGGTTTACGACCCATTTGTAAGAACATAGCACGAATCATCTTTTCATTGATCGGTGGATTTTCCTTTAATTCTTTTTCAAACTTTTTCTTTGTGAAATAAAAACCTAAAATCCCGCCAATAACAACCCCAACTAAGGTGTAAAGTATTGTACTTAACCAATCCATATTTAATCCATCCTCACTATTTACATACTTTATATTACTATTTTTTTATTCTTTTGACAACCGTTTGAAAATTCTATTTTTATCAAACAGAGATTCCCCTTCTACTAAGATAACCGACAGAAAAATCAATAAACCACCAAGGATCATGATCCACGTCTTTTCTTCGTGCAACAATGCAAATCCAAAAATATTGGCAAATAAAGATTCTGTACAAAGAAGCACACTGGCACTGGAAGAATCGATATATTTTTGCGCCAGAGTTTGTAATTGAAATGCAAGCCATGTGGCAATCAAAATCATATAAAGGCAGCTGAAAATGGCCATCGAGGAGATGTGTGAAGGCATCGCTTCCAAACATAAGGCACCTGGAATAGACACTAATGCAGCCACTGACATTTGAACCGCATTGATAAGTCGCACATCCTGTCCTTTTGTCGAATACTCCAAAGAGATAAAGTGACAAGCAAAAAAGAAGGCACACATCAGTGATAAACCATCTCCAAAAGAAAAGTGAAACTGCCCCTTTGATAGAGAAAGATATCCAATACCAATCAGACAGATCAAGCTGGCAAATACCTGCATGAACTGTGGTCTTTTCTTAAAGATGAGCCAGGCGATATAAGGTACCATGACCACATTGACCGCCGTTAAAAAAGCATTTTGACCTGTATTGGTCATATCTAAACCAAAGGTTTGAAAGGCAAAGGCCAAATACAAGAAAATACCTGATAAAGCCCCTTTTAATACACCGGCTTTGGTAATGCGTATTTTTTGAATTCCTACTATGAGCCAGCACACAAGACTGGCACCTAAAAAGCGAATCAATAAAACGGTAAACGGATCAAAGGTGGCCAAAGCGGCATCGGTCGCAATGAAACCACCGCCCCAGATGGCTGCCACCAAGATACAGATGGCACTCGCATTTTTTCTGGACATGCTTATACCTCAAAAAGTGAAAGCTGTTCACTTTCTTCCTCTGACCAGTTTCCTTCCTCAATACGATCCAGGATTTCGGGAATCGTATAAGCTTCCAACTTGCCAAATGGATTCGAGAACGTTGATTCTACCGACATCAAAGAAATGGATGCCGGTACAAAGCGAAGAAGCTCTTCACTTTCCAGCACGATTTCCTTTTGTAGATCACGAATCTCCTTCATTTTATATAGATGACTTGGATTTGATTTGATCAGCTTACAAATGCGGTTTCCTTTAGCCGGTCGATTAAACTGGGCAATCTGATCCATCTTGACACGTTTCATCTGCCCTTCGCTTGTCATAAATAGAATTTGTCCCTGCAAGTCACGACAGACAAGCATATCTTCCACACAATCGTCCCTTGTCAGATTGATTGATTTAACACCTTTGGATTTTGCCGATACCTGCGGTACTTGTTCAACCGGATACGTCAAACCAAAACCATTTTTTGTCACCAACACGATCTGATCAGATTGTGTCATGGATGCTTTTGCCGAAATCATTTCATCGGCTGATCCAACTTTCATGCAGACCATCGTTTTATTGGCACGAGAAACCTGCAGATCTTTTAAAGAAGTTCGCTTGATCATTCCTAAAGCCGAGGCAAAGACCATCTCTACATGTTTATCAAAATGATCGATCAAATAGGCCTGAACGATTTTTTCCGAAGAATCGATTTTCAAATAACTGCTGATATGTTTTCCCAGATCCTTCCACTTGGCTTCTTCCAAGGTATAGACCGGTAAATACCCATAGGTTCCGCGATTGGTAAAAAACAAGAGTGTCTGTAAGGTGCTGGACTGTCCGCTGCATACGATAAAATCGCCATCCTTATGACCACTCAGGCTATCCGGTGACGCATTGTAAGAGCGCAGACTGACACGTTTAACATACCCATCATGTGTCATTGTCACCATGACTTGTTCATCCGCAATCATAGCTTTTTCATCAATGACGATCTCTTGAATATCCTTTTGAATCTCACTGCGTCTTTCGGTCTTAAAAGTCGTATTGACTTCTTTTAATTCTTTGACAAGCAATGCATGCAGCTTTTTCTTATCCGATACGATACCTTCCAAACGTTGAATATCCTTTAAAAGCGCATCGTATTCATCCTGCAATTCTTTAATATCCGTATGTGTCAAACGATATAAACGCATGATGACAATGGCTTCTGCCTGTTCTTTGGAAAAGCCAAAGCGAGAAATCAGATTATTTTTGGCATCGGCCTTATCTTTAGAAGAGCGAATGATAGAAATGATCTCATCCATGACACTAACCGCTTTGATCAAGCCTTCCAAGATATGCGCTCGTTCCTTTTTAGCCTTTAAATCATAATGACTTCGCCTTAAAACTACATCTTCCCGATGTTGAATAAAGGCATCCAGCGCCATCGGCAAAGACATCAATACCGGCGCCTTATTGACAATGGCAATCACATTATAGTTATAAGAAATCTGAAGATCGGTATTCTTATAAAGATAATTCAAGATCGTTTCATCGGCACAATCTTTCTTTAAGTCGATGACAATGCGCAATCCATTACGATCACTTTCATCACGTACATCTAAGATACCATCGACTTTTTTATTGATTCGAATATCATCGATCTTCTTGACCAGCTGACTTTTGATCACTTCATATGGAATTTCGGTAACAACCAGTTGTTTGATTGTTCGTGTCTGTTCCACATGTACCTTAGATCGAATCATGACTTTTCCTTTACCTTTGGAAAAAGCTTCACTGATACCGTCAATCCCCATAACGATACCGCCGGTTGGAAAATCGGGCCCTTTTACAATCTGCATCAGCTCATGTAGATCACATTGTGGATGCTGGATACGATAAATCGCTGCTTCGACAACTTCATTTAAATTATGTGGCGGTATATTGGTCGCATAACCAGCGGCAATACCGGTAATTCCATTGACCAGCAAGTTGGGATAACGAGCCGGCAAGACTGTCGGTTCCATCTTTTCATCGGAAAAGTTGGGCGCCCATTCTACCGTATCCTTTTCAATATCCTGCAACAAATAATCCGAAAGCTTGGAAAGTCTTGCTTCCGTATATCGCATCGCAGCCGCCGGATCATCGTCAATAGAACCGTTATTTCCCTGCATATCGATCAATGGATCCGCAATTTTCCAAGATTGTGATAATCGTACCATCGCGTCATAAACGGAACTATCCCCATGCGGGTGATAATTACCGATGACGTTACCTACCGTTTTAGCACTTTTACGATACGGTTTGTTGTAGGTATTTCCATCTTCATACATCGCATACAAAATACGCCTTTGCACCGGCTTTAAGCCATCCCTGGCATCGGGCAGGGCACGCTCCTGAATGATGTATTTGGAATAACGTGCAAAGCGATCCGCCATGATATCTTCCAGTGAATTTTTTAATATATGATGTTCTTCCACTGTATTTGCCTTAGTCATGGCGCACCTCCTTTGCATAATCATCCTCCAATGTGAAAACAACATTGTCTTCGATCCAGTTACGACGAAGTTCTGCTTTATCCCCCATCAGCTCATGGACACGACGCTCAGCCATGACCGCATTTTCTATCGTTACACAAATCAAGGTACGCGTAGCCGGATTCATCGTGGTATCCCAAAGCTGCGTCGCATTCATTTCACCAAGACCTTTATAACGGGTGATGGTATAGCCGTTTTTGAGCTCTTTTTTCTTTTCATCCAGTTCTTCATCCGTGTATAGATAGTATTCATTCTTTCCTTTGGCAATCCGATATAAAGGTGGCAAGGCGATATATAACATTTCCTTATCGATCAAATCTCTCATATAGCGATAAAAGAATGTCAACAATAGATTTTGAATATGTGCCCCATCATCATCTGCATCGGTCATGATGATGACCTTATAGTAATTGGAATCTTCGGCGGTAAAATCTTTTCCGACACCGGCTCCCAGGGCATGAATGATCGTATTCAATTCTTCATTTTTCTCAATGTTTTCCAAAGATGCCTTTTCGGTATTTAATACCTTTCCTCTTAATGGTAGGATGGCCTGATATTTTGAATCTCTACCTTGTTTGGCACTACCCCCGGCCGAATCACCTTCGACAAGGTACAGCTCCTTTCTTCGGGCATCCTTGCTTTGCGCACTGGCAAGCTTTCCGGACAATACTCTTTCTGCCTTCTGTTTGCCTTTGCCTTTACGCGCTTCCTCTCTGGCCTTGCGAGCCGCATTACGCGCATTGGCCGCCTTTACAATTTTTCGCACCAGCGCCTGTGCCGTTTCTTTATTCTCTTCTAAGAAATAGCGTAAATTCTCACTCACGATCGCATCCGTAGCTGATTTTGCCTCCGGTGTTCCCAATTTCTCTTTTGTCTGTCCTTCAAACTGAAGAAGATTTTCCGGAATTGTCAGATTGATGACAAGCGTTAAGCCTTCCCGAACATCACTGCCATCAAAACTTTTATCCTTCTCTTTTAAGAAACCGTTTTTACGGGCATATTCGTTGAACACTTTGGTAAAAGCTTGTTTCGCACCGGTTTCATGACTTCCGCCATCCCGTGTTCGAACCATGTTGGTAAAGCTAAAAACATTTTCCTGATAATCATCAGTATATTGAAAACAACCACGCACTTGTATGCCATTATTGTTGCCTTCAAAACTGATTGGATCGTGCATCGGTGTATGATCTTTATCAATTTCCTCGATAAAAGCCTGTAAGCCATTTTCATACTGATAGACCATTTCCCGTTTTTCTTTTCGAAGATCGGTCACTTTCATCTCTAAGCCTTCTAAAAGGAAAGCATCTTCCTGCGCACGTTCACAAATCTTAGAGAAGGAAAAGCGATTTTGTTTAAAGATGTGAGGATCCGGTAAGAACTGTACAGTACTTCCGGTACGATTGGTCTTACCGATCTTCTCCAGCTTTCCGACTTTCTTTCCCCCATCTTCAAACAACATAGACCATACATTTTTACCATCATGCACCGTTACTTTACACCAGGAACACAATGCGTTCACAACACTGGCCCCTACACCATGCAAACCACCGGCACTTTGATAGCCTCCACTGCTGGTAAATTTACCGCCGGCATGAAGCACCGTAAAAATAACTTCTAAGGTGCTGACACCGGATTTATGTTTTCCGACAGGCATTCCACGTCCATGATCTTCTACCGTAACACTGCCATCGGCATTCAATGTAATATGGATCTGATTTCCATAGCCATTCAAAGCCTCGTCAATCGCATTATCGACGATTTCCCAAACCAGGTGGTGAAGACCTCTGGAATCCGTAGAACCAATATACATACCCGGACGTTTGCGGACTGCTTCCAGTCCTTCCAGGATCACAATACTATTCTCATCATATGTCTTATCTGGCATCTGATCATCCTTTCGCATAGCTTTAATTATATCAAAGTTTTTCGCATAAAAAATGTCAAATTCTAGATTTCAAGGCGATTTTTGATCATTTTATAAAGAAAAAGAAAAGCCTATCGCCAAGGATAAGCTTTTCTATAGACTCTTTTTTACTTAGAACCATTTGTTGAATGTTGTATAAGCCAGTTTTTTCCCTCGACCAAACGAGTTACGATCATGCTGGCAATCGTATCTCCACTGGCATTTAAAGCCGTTGCCATAGGATCAAACAAGAAGCCCAGAGTTGCGATCAATGGAAAGGCTTCCGGTGGAAAGCCAAACATCGATACGATCAAAACTTCTCCTACTAGGCCACCACCTGGTGCTCCTGAAAGGACAAAGGCAGAGCAGATGGCTACTAAAATTGACATCGCATAGGTGTCAATGCCGGTAAATGGTAGATTAAAGGTTGCGAATAAAAATACGATCTTTGTGATCGAGCTTAATACCGAACCATCCATATGCATAGTGCATCCCATCGGTAAGACAATATCACTGATATCCGATGGTACACCGATCTTTTCACAAGCTTCCTTATTGACCGGTAATGTTGCAGCCGAACTTTGAGTCGCAAAGGCTGTGATTGCCGGTGTAAAGATATGCTTAAACATGCGCTTAACTCCTTCCTTACCGCCGGAGAAATATGCGTATAAAGGATAAAAAATAAGAACATATAAAAGACATAAAGGATAATATACGATCATGCTGCGACCATAATCGCCCAACAGCTGTGGACCATACTCGGCAATCAAGTTCGCAAAGTAAGCGCCTAATCCAATCGGTGCAAGTTTCATAATGATGCCGACAAAACGCATAATGATCTCATTTAAATTCTTTAACAACTTTCCAACCGGACTTTCATCACCACCGCTCATGGATACACACAACCCAAACAAAATCGCAAAGATGATCAGCGCCAGCATATGTGATTTATCCAACAGCTGATAAAAATCAGAAACTGTCAAAGTGGATACAATCAATTCAGAAACACTTTGTGTCTTATCGATTTCTGTCGTACTCAATTCGATAGCCCCACCGGATGCCGGACTAAAAAACTGCACCCAGATCAGGACAAGGGCTGATGCGAATAAACCCGTAACGATAAAAGTCACTAACGTACTTCCCAAAATCTTACCTAGCCGCTTACGGTTTACCATGGTTCCCACGGCTGCCGTAATCGATATAAAGACCAAAGGCACAACGATCGTAAATAACAAATTGATAAAGATATCACCTAGAGGTTTTAAAATCTTTCCTGTATCTGGACTGAAGATTCCAATCAAAGAACCGATCAGAATTCCACCCAACAATAACAGAACGGAGCCATATTGCTTCCAGAACTTACTTTCTTTCATTTCTACTGTTTACCGCCTTTTCTAACTGCTTCATTGCCTGTCTTAACACACTTCTTGGACAGGCTACATTCAATCGCATATAGCCTTCCAGTCCTCTTTCAAAGTCACCGCCGTTATTCAAACCTAATTTGGCTTCCTGAATAAAGAAGGCATTCAGTTCTTCCTGATTCAAATGCAAATCACGACAATCCAGCCATACCAGATAGGTCGCATCCGGTCGCATGGGCTTGATACATGGAATGTGCTTTCTGCAGTACTCCACAACAAAATCAATGTTGTCACTTAGATAAGCAAGCAGTTGATCCAGCCATTCTTCCCCTTCATTC